>NZ_JBSGDY010000056.1:0-34787 GCF_053602615.1 Micromonospora sp. NPDC004336 | reverse complement strand
GGCGGCGCGCCCGACCTCGCGGCGCCGCTGCTGGAGCGGGCGCTGGCGCTGTGGTCGGCGACGGACCCGCCACCGGCGTACGGGCCGGCGACCGCCGCCGCGTTCGACGGGCTGCGCGAGCGCCGGGCCGCCGCCCGGGAGGCGTACGCCGCCTGCCGGCTGGACCTCGGCGACCGGGGCAGCCCCACGCTGCTCGCCCTGCTCCGCGCCCACCTGGCCGAGCACCCGCTGCGCGAGCCGGCCTGGGCGCTGCTGATGACCGCCCAGTGCCGCGCGGGCGACCAGGCCGCCGCCCTGGAGACCTACCGGGCCGCCCGCCGGTCCCTCGCCGGGGAGCTGGGCGTCGCCCCCGGCCCCGAGCTGACGGAGCTGTACCGCACGCTGCGGCGGCCCGAGACCCGCCCGTCGCCGGCCTCGGGCCGCCCGGCCGCCCACGCCCGGGACCGCCCCGCCGGGCCCCGACCGGTGCCGCACGAGTTGCCCTGCGCCACCGCGCCCTTCGTCGGCCGGCACGCCGAGCTGGCCCGGCTGCGCGCCGCGCTGACCGCCGCGTCCGGGCAGCCGGTGACCGTCGCCGTCTACGGCATGGCCGGCGCCGGCAAGTCGGCCCTCGGGCTGCGCGCGGCGGCCGAGGTCCTCGACGCCTTCCCCGACGGCCAGCTCCACCTCGACCTCGGTGGGTCGGTGGCGGGCGTCCCGCTCTCCCCCGTCGAGGTGGCCGCCCGGGTGCTGCGCGCGTTCCGGGGCGCACCCGGCGAAGCCGAACGCGCCGGCCTCGCGGAGGCCCGGGCCCGGGTCCGGTCGCTGCTGTTCGGCCGGCGGGTGCTGCTCGTGCTCGACAACGTCGCCGACCCGGCGCAGGTCGACGGGCTGCTCCCGGTGCGTGGCGGCTGCGCGCTGCTGCTCACCAGCCGCTGCCCGGTGCCTGACGGCGACGCCCGGCCGCTGCGGCTGGACCCGCTGCCGCCCGGCGACGGGCTGGCCCTGCTGCGCGCCACCGCCGGGGACCGCCGGGTGGACGAGGAACCGGAGGCCGCCTCGGCGGTAGTGGCGCTCTGTGAGGGGCTGCCGCTGGCGTTGCGCACCGCGGCCCGGCGGCTGGCCGAGGGACCACACTGGACGATGGCGCGGCTGGCCCGGCTGCTGCGCGACGAGCGCTACCGGCTCGCGGAGACCGGGCTGCGCCCCCGGCTGACCGCGAGCTACCGCCGGCTCGGCTGGGCCGCGCCGGTGTTCCGCCGGCTGGGCGGGGCCCGGAGCGGGCCGGTCACCGCCGAGCTGGCCGCCGCGCTGACCGGGGTGCCGCCCGAGGACGCGGCACGGGCCCTGGACCGGCTGGTGGCGGCGCAGCTCGCCGAGCCGGCCGGGCCGGGCCGCTACCGCATCGGCGAGCTGGTCCGGCTCTACGCCGCCGAGCTGGCCGCCACCGTCGAGCAGTCGCCCGGTCAGACCGGCGTGGGGGTGCCCTCCCGGTAGCCGCGCGCCTGGAGGGTGAACAGCCGCGCGTACCCGCCGCCGGCGGCGAGCAGGTCGTCGTGCCGGCCGTACTCGGCGATCCGGCCGTCGGCCAGCACGACGATGGTGTCCGCGTCCCGCACCGCGTTGAGCCGGTGCGAGATGAGCAGGCTGGTCCGCCCCCGGCGCAGCTCGCGCAGCCGGGTGTGCAGGTCGTGCTCGGCCTCGGCGTCCAGACCCGAGCTGGGCTCGTCGAGGATCAGCAGGTCCCGGTCGGCGCGCAGGAAGCCCCGCGCCAGCGCCACCCGCTGCCACTGGCCGCCGGAGAGGACCACCCCCGCCTGCGGGTCGTCGCGGTCCGGGCCGTCGAAGAAGATCCGGGTGAGCAGCGTGTCGTACCCCCGGGGCAGCGCGGTCAGGGCCTCGTCGACACCGGCCTGCCGCGCGGCGGCCCGCAGCCGCTCCCGGTCGTCGCGGGCGGTGAGGTCGCCGACGGCGATGTTCTCCGCCGCCGACAGGTCGTACGGCATGAAGTCCTGGAAGACCGCGCCGAGCCGCTCCCGCAGCGCCGCCGGGTCGAACTCGCGCAGGTCGGTGCCGTCCCACCGGATCGTGCCGCGTTCCGGGTCGTAGAACCGGCAGAGCAGCTTGACCAGGGTGCTCTTGCCGGCGCCGTTCAGCCCCACCAGCGCGGTGGTTCCGCCGGCCGGCAGGAACAGGTCCACCCCGCGCAGCACCCACGGGTGTCGCGGCGAGTACCGGAACCACACGTCGCGCAGCTCGATGCCCTCCCGCAGCGGCGGCACGGGCCGGGCCCCGACCGGCACCGGCAGGTCCGGCTCCGCCCGGCGGACCTGGTCGTAGTGGTCGAACAGCAGCAGCGCCCGGTGGATCGCGCCGAGCTGACCGACCAGGCCGCCCAGCGCCCCCTGCACGCCCGGCACGGCGGCCAGGTAGATCACCACGTCGCCGGGGGTCAACCGGCCGGCGGCGGCCGCCGTGACGGCGTAGACCACGCCCGCGCCGGCCACGCCCGCGCCGAGCAGCCCCAGCAGGCCCTGGGCCCGCAGCTCGCGGCGGTCCAGCCGCTGCTCGACCCGGTGCATGCCGTGCAGCTCGTCGAGCATCCGGTCGCCGAAGAACCGGCCCAGGCCGAAGAGCCGGACCTCCTTGGCGGCGGGCACGCCCACCAGCAGTTGGGCGAAGAACAGGTCACGCCGCTGGAAGTGCTCCAGGTGCAGCACCATCGCGGCGCGGGCCCGGTTGAGGCGCAGCTGCATCCAGAGCGTGGGCAGCGCCGCGACCAGCACCAGCAGCCCGACCACCGGGCTGAGCACCAGCAGGACGCCGAGGAAGCCGCCGAGGGCGAGCAGGCTCTGCACCGCGCCGAACGCGTTGCCGGTGAGCTGGGTCGGCCCGAGGTGCCCGGTCTGCTGGGCCGCCTGCAACCGGTCCTGGAACTCCGGGTCCTCCAGCCGGACCAGGCCGACCAGGCGCAGCACCGCGTCGTGCAGCCGCCGCCGCACCAGCCGGGTCACCGCCCGGTCCCGCTCCCGCTCGACGTACGCGCGCACGTGCGGCAGGACCACCCCGGCCGCGGCGGCGAGGGCCAGGCCGACGCCGAGCAGGGCCAGCGACGCGCCGCCCGGCCGTTCGCCGGTGAGCCCGTCCAGCACCAGCTTGGTCAGCCCGGCGACCAGCACCGGCGTCAGCCCGGCCAGGACGGCCAGCAGCAGGTCCCCGGCGGTGCCGCCCGGCGCGGCCCGCCAGGTGAGCCCGAGCGCCTCCCGGGCGTGCCGGACGGCCTGCCGGGGAGCCAGCCGGGGGCCGGTCACCGCGCCACCGGCAGGTCCAACCGGGCGATGCCGAACGCCGTCGACGCGACGACCCCGCGCTCGTCGAGCAGGCCGAACGCGGGGAAGCCCTTGATCCCGAACGCGATCGGCAGCGGGCCGCTGCCCGGCTCCACGAAGACCGTCGCGAGCCCGGCGAACTGGGCCGCGTACGGCTCGGTCTCCGGGCCCTTGCCCACCACCACGACCCAGACGTGCTCCGCCCCGCCCGGCATGCTCCGCGCCCGGTCGATCAGCAGCGGCACCTGCTCCTCGCAGTGCTCGCAGCTCGGCGTCAGGAACGCCACCAGCGTCATCGGCGGAAGGTCGGCGCGGGTGCGCACCTGGCCGTCGACGGTGGTGGAGACGAAGTCGCCGGGCAGGGAGCCCACCTCCAGCATCACCTCCGGCGGCTGGGAATGGCGGTCGTTGAGCAGGTCGGTGTGCTCGCGCAGCCGGCGGACCACGCCGAGCAGCAGCACCAGGTTGAGCAGGCCGAGCGCGCCGACGAGGACGACGGCGGCGGTCAACAGCGCCATGGGAGGGCTCCTTCGGATAGCCGGGCGACAGGGGTCAGGGTCGGCCCGCCGAGCGGGACGCCCGGGACGGGGTGGGTGCGAAGAGCGCGACGAGGTCGTCGAGGCGGACCACCACCGCGGCGACGGGAACGGCGGCCGCGGCCGCGAGCAGCGCCGCCGCGGTGGACGGCGGCGGGCCGCCGGCGGCCCAGCCGAGCAGGCCGAGCAGCGCCACCGCGAGCAGGACCAGGTTGCGCGCCACGTGCCGGGCGCCGATCGGGGCGTCGCCGGCGCCGAAGCAGCGGCAGGCCGGGCGGGCGCCCCGGCGCAGCGCGCCGGCGATCGCGGCGGTGAGCACCCCGAGCAGCCCGGCGGCGAGCAGCAGCCCGGCGGGGACGGTGGCCGGCACGGCGAGCAGCACGACCACGGCCGCCTCGGTGGCCACCGCGAGCCGGGCCACGGCGGGGGCCCACCGGGCCGGGACGCCGAACTGGTCCACCGAGGCCACGAAGTCGGCGAAGCCCGCCCGGGTCCGCAGCTTGCCGACCACCGCGATGAGGAACACCAGGGCCAGCGACAGCCGCGCGGCCAGCTCCACCGCTCGCATCCGGACCTCCTCCTCGGCGCGGGGAGGCCCACGCTAGGAGCGGCGGATACATCGCGGATACATCGATCCGCCCCGGCAGCGGCGCCGCTGTAGGGCCGGTGTACCGGCCGGCCGTAGCGTCCCGGCAACGACCGGTATCGGAAGGAGGTGAACGGATGTTCCGTCGACTCGAAAGCCTGGGCGAGCGGATGCTCGGCGTGTTCGTGCCCAGGGTGACGGCCGCGGCCGGCTGTCCGCCGGACCCGTGGTGCGCCGTGTGCGGCACGTGCCACCTGAAGCGGTGCAGCCAGAACGGGGCCTGCCAGACGTTCTGCGGCTCGTGCGGGTACTACTGCAGCGCGGGGGCGAAAAGCATGACCGCCCTCTGCTGAGACCGGCACCGGCGTGCCGCCCGGCCACGGCCGGGCGGCACGTCACCCGGGCCGGTCGGTGGCCCGTAGGCCGGGCCGGTCGGGTGGCACGTGGGCCGGGCCGGTCGGTCGGCGCGCCGGCCCGGCCGGTCAGTCGGCGCGCAGCCGGGGCCGGACCACCACTCCCAGCAGGTCGGTCTCCGGGACGTAGCCGCACTCGCGGGAGTCGTAGCTGAACGGCGGGTTGTCGCCGAGCACCACCAGCTGCCCCGGCGGCACGACCCGCTCCGGTCGCTGCCGCAGCAGGGGCACCCGGTCGACCGGCACCGGCTCGCCGGGCACCGCGTACGCCCGCTTGATCAGCAGACCGGGGCCGCCGTCGCCGGGCCGGGTGGGGTGGCCGGCGGTCATCGCCGCCGGGGCCACCACCACGACCACGTCGCCGGGGCGGACGCGGGCCAGCGGCACCCGCCGGGCCAGCACCCGGTCCCCCGCGCGCAGCGTCGGCTCCATGCTGCGCCCCACCACGGAGACCAGCAGCAGGTGCCGGCGGGCCCAGAGCAGGCCGGCGGCGGCCGACGCGAGCGCGCCGGCCACCACCAGCCATCCGACGGTCGACACCGGTCAGGCGCCGCGCAGGGTGGCGCCGAAGCGCTCCGCGGCCCGGGCGACCGCCGCGTCCCGCGCGGCCACCGCCTCCTCGACCGTCAGCGTCCGGTCCGGGGCCCGGAAGGTGAGCTTGTACGCCAACGACTTGCGGCCCGCCCCGAGCTGCTCGGACGAGTACACGTCGAACAGGCGCACCCCCTCCAGCAGCTCGCCGGCGCCCTCGACGAGGGCCTGCTGCACCTGCGCCGCCGGCACCGAGGAGTCCACCACCAGCGCCACGTCGATCAGCGCCGGCGGGAAGCCGGAGACGACCGGCGCGGGCGCCACCGGGGCCGGCGGCAGCGCGTCCAGGTCCAGCTCCATGGCGCTGGTCCGCCGGGGCAGTTCCAGCGCCGCCAGCACCGCCGGGTGCAACTCGCCGGCGTGCCCCACCACCGTGCCGTCGACGAGCAGCTCGGCGCAGCGGCCCGGGTGCCAGGGGGCGTGCTCGGCGGCCCGGACCTCGATCCGCTCGGCGGGGATCTCGGCGGCGGCCAGCACGTCCCGGCCCGCCTCGACGGCGTCCGCCCAGCCGGCCGGGCGGCCCGCGCCCCACCAGCCGGCCGGCTCGACGTCGCCGGTCAGCACGACCGCGACGTGCCGGGGCTGGTCGGGCACCACGGCGTCGGCAGCGGCGAACTCCTCGTCGGTGGGCCGCCGGTCCACGCCCATCGCCGGCGGGCGGCCGGCGTCCGGGCGCGGACGGAACACCGCGCCGATCTCGTAGAGGGCGAGGTCGCGCTGGCCCCGGCCGAGGTTGCGCCGGACGATGCCGAGCAGCGGGCCGAGCAGCGTGGTGCGCAGCAGCGGCTCCTCCTCCGACAGCGGGTTGGCCAGCCGCACCGCCCGCCGGCGCGGGTCGCCCTCGGGCAGCCCGAGCTGGTCGGCGAGCTCCGGGGCGACGAACGGGTGCGCGAGCACCTCCACGTACCCCCGCTCGGCCAGCGACCGGGCCACGGCCCGGCGGCGGCGCTGCTGCGACGTCAGGCCGCGCCCCGGCGGCGCGGTCGGCAGCACCGACGGCACCCGGTCGTACCCGTCGAGGCGGACGACCTCCTCCACCAGGTCGGCCGGGTCGGTCAGGTCGGGCCGCCAGGTCGGCGGGGTGACGGTGAGCGCCGCGCCGTCGCCGGCGGCGACACCGACCGCGCCCGGATCCTCGGCCAGCCGGTCGGCGCCCCGCGCGACCGTGCACCCGACCTGCTCCAGCAGGGCCACCACCCGCGCCGGCGGGTAGCTCACCCCGATCCGCCGGGTCGGCAGGTCCGCCGGCAGGACGACCGGGGTACGCGGCCGGACGTGGTCGATGTCGAGGATCTCGTCCGAGGCCGTGCCGCCGGCGTGCTCGGTGAGCAGCCGCACGGCGCGCTCGATGGCGACCAGCGGCAGGGCCGGGTCAACGCCCCGCTCCCAGCGCTTCGCCGCCTCGCTGAACAGCTTGTGTCGCCGGGCGGTGCGCCCGACCATCGCCGGATCCCAGTGGGCGGCCTCGAAGAGCACGTCGGTGGTGCCGGCGACGACCTCGCTGGTCTCGCCGCCCATCACGGCGGCGAGCGAGATCGGGACGCCGGCGCCCTCGCCCGCGACGGGGTTCGGCAGCCCCGCGTCGCAGATCACCATGTCCTCGGCGGCGAGGACGCGGGTGACCCCGTCCAGGGTGGTGAGCTTCTCCCCCGCCTCGGCGCGGCGGACCACCAGCGGCCCGGCGATCCGGTCGACGTCGAAGGCGTGCATCGGCTGGCCCAGCTCCAGCATCACGTAGTTGGTGATGTCGACCGGCAGCGAGATGCTGCGGATGCCGGCGACGGTGAGCCGCCTCTGCATCCAGCCGGGGGTCGCCGCCGTCGGGTCGACGCCGCGCACCAGCCGCGCCGCGAACCGGTCGCAGCCGACCGTGTCCCGCACCCGCACCGGGTACGCGGGCGTGTCGGTGCCGCCGGGCGCGGGCGCCAGGCCCGGGTCGCGGAACGGCACGCCGAGGGCGTGCGACAGCTCCCTGGCGAGGCCGCGCAGGCTCAGCGCGTACCCCCGGTCGGGGGTGATCTCCAGCTCGACCACGACGTCGTCGAGCCCGACGACGGGCCGCGCGTCGTCGCCCGGCTTGGCCGGCGTGTCCTCCGGCAGCACGATGATGCCCGAGTGGTCGTCGCCGAGGCCCAGCTCCTTCGCCGAGCAGATCATGCCGTTGGAGTTGCGCCCGTAGGTCTTGCGCGCGCCGATGGCGAAGCCGCCGGGCAGCACGCCGCCGGGCAGGATCACCACGACCCGGTCGCCCTGGACGAAGTTGCGCGCCCCGCAGACGATCTCCTGCGGCTCGCCGGTGCCGTTGGCGTCGCCGACGTCGACCCGGCAGAACCGGATCGGCTTCTTGAAGCCGGTCAGCTCCTCGATCTCCCGCACCTCACCGACGACCAGCGCGCCGGTGACGGTCTCCCGCAGGTCCACCACGGACTCGACCTCGATGCCGAGGTCGACCAGGGCCTGCTCCAGGTCGCCGGCGGGCAGGTCGGCGGGGAGGTCGACGTACTCCCGCAACCAACTGACAGAAACTCGCATGACTCAGACCACCGTCTCCGTGACTCGTACCCGCATCGCCTACGCCCCGACCCCGAACGCCCGGGTGAACCGCGCGTCGCCCTCGGCCATGTCCCGCATGTCGCTGACCCCGTGCCGGAACATCACCGTCCGGTCGATGCCCATGCCGAACGCGAATCCGGAGTAGACCTCGGGGTCGATGCCGCAGGCGCGCAGCACCCGCGGGTTGACCATGCCGCAGCCGCCCCACTCGACCCAGCGCGGGCCGTCGCGGTGCTCCGGGAACCAGACGTCGAACTCCGCGGACGGCTCGGTGAACGGGAAGTAGTGAGGCCGGAAGCGGGTCTTCGCGCCCTCGCCGAACATCGCCCGGGCGAAGTGGTCCAGGGTGCCGCGCAGGTGCGCCATGGTGATGCCCCTGTCCACCACGAGGCCCTCGACCTGGTGGAAGACCGGCGCGTGGGTGGCGTCCAGCTCGTCGGTGCGGTAGACCCGACCCGGCACGATCACGTAGATCGGGGGCTTGCGGGTCAGCATGGTGCGCGCCTGCACCGGCGAGGTGTGGGTGCGCAGGACCAGGCCCGACCCCGCCGCCGCGCCGTCGGCGGGTGCGACGTGGAAGGTGTCCATCAGGCCGCGCGCCGGGTGGTCGGCGGGGATGTTGAGCGCGTCGAAGTTGGTCCACTCCAGCTCGACCTCGGGGCCCTCGGCCACCTCGTAGCCCATCCCGACGAACAGGTCGCTGATCTGCTCCATCAGCGTGCTGATCGGGTGCCGGGCGCCCCGGGGCCGCCGGTCGTGGGGCAGCGTCACGTCGACGCGCTCCTCCACCAGCACCCGCTGCGCCTGCTCCCGGTCGAGGACCTCCTGGCGGGCGGCGTACGCGGCCTCGACGGCGCGGCGGGCCTCGTTGACCCGCTTGCCGGCGTCGGACTTCGCGGCCGGCGGCAGCGCGCCGATCTCGCGGCGGGCCAGCGAGATCGGCGACCGGTCGCCGAGGTGCGCCGGGCGCAGGGCGGTCAGCGCGTCCGGGTCACCGGCCTCGGCGAACGCCTTCTCGGCGGCGGCGACGGCCTCGGCCAGGGCGGCCGGGTCGAGCAGGGCGACCTGCTTCGGGTCGTACGGATCGTTGCGGTAGCTCATGGCGTACGGGCACTCCCTCACGGCGGCGCCAGCCCTCACGGGGCGGCTAGGCGAGTCTACGGACGCGCGGCTGTGCCGCAGCCCGCCGGTGGGAGTTACGCGGAAAGCAGGTCAGGCCCGCCGCCCGCCGACACCGGCGGGCTGGCTAAACGAACGCCGTGGCGCGTTCATGGGGCGGACGCTCTCCTCTGCTGACGGCTCGCGGGACCGACGAGGGGTCACCGCTGCGCTCTGGCTGAAGCGTACAGGCAGACGGCGGCGGCCGCAGCCAGGTTCAGGCTCTCGGCACGCCCGTGCAGCGGCACCCGGACGCGCGCGTCGGCGGCTGCGGTGAGCGCCTCGGGCAGGCCGTGCGCCTCCGAGCCGAACAGCCAGGCGGTGGGGGCGGCGAGCCGCCCGGCGTCGGCGAGGTCGTCGAGGTCGTCCTCGCCGTACCCGGTGGTGGCGAGGACGGCGAGCCCGGCGCCGCGCAGCGCCGCGACCACGTCGAGCGGGTCGGGCGCGCGGACCACGTCGACGTGGAAGAGGCTGCCGGCTGACGCCCGCACACACTTGCCGTTGTACGGGTCGACGGCGTCGCCCGCGAAGACCACCACCCCGGCCCCGGCGGCGTCGGCGGTGCGCAGCACCGTGCCGGCGTTGCCCGGGTCGCGGATCTCGGCGAGCACCGCGACCAGGCGGGGCCCGTCGGCTAGGGCGCGTTCCAGGGGCACGTCGAGGTGCCGGCAGACGGCGACGAGGCCCTGCGGGGCGACGGTCTCGGCGAGCGCGGCGAGGGCCTCGTCGGTCACCTCGGAGACCGGCACGTCGGCGCGGGCGGCGTCGGCGGCCAGCCCGGCGTGCCGGTCGAGGGCGGCGGGCGTACCGAAGAGTTCGGCGACCACCCCCGGGCGGGCCAGGGCCTCGCGGACCGCCTGCGGCCCCTCGGCCAGGAACCGGCCGGCGGCCTCGCGGTCCCGGCGGCGCTGGAGCCGGCGGGCGGCGACCACCCTGGGGGTACGCGGGGTGAAGGGGCCGGAGACAGCGTCGAGGCGTCTCCCGCGCGACGATGACTGCATGGGAGACGCCTCGATCTGCTGGTACGGGTGGATCAGGCGGCCTGGGCCGCCGCGCCGCCGGTGCCCTCGGCCGTGACCGCGGCCCGGGCCAGCTCGACGATCGCCGCGAACGCGGCGGCGTCGTTGACGGCCATGTCGGCCAGGATCTTGCGGTCGACCTCGATGCCGGCCAGGCGCAGGCCCTGGATCAGGCGGTTGTAGGTCATCCCGTTGGCGCGGGCGCCCGCGTTGATCCGCTGGATCCACAGCTGCCGGAAGTCGCCCTTGCGGTCGCGACGGTCCCGGTAGGAGTACTGCATCGAGTGCAGCACCTGCTCCTTGGCCTTGCGGTAGAGGCGGGAGCGCTGACCGCGGTAGCCGCTCGCGGTCTCCAGCAGGGTACGGCGCTTCTTCTGGGCGTTCACAGCCCGCTTGACGCGTGCCATCTCAACTCCTTCTTACGTCGGGTGGCGCGCGTCAGCGGCCGAGCAGCTTCTTGATGCGCTTGACATCGGCCTTGGCCAGCACGACGGTGCCGGTCAGCCGACGGGTGTGGGTGGAGGACTTCTTCTCCAGCTTGTGCCGGAGGCCGGCCTGCTGGGCAACGATCTTGCCCTTGCCGGTCACCTTGACCCGCTTGCCCATCCCCGTGTGGCTCTTCATCTTCGGCATGTGGAACGTCTTCTCCCCTGTTACTCGCCGCTGTTGTCGGCGGCGTTGCCGGCCTCGCCGGCCGCTGCGGTCTCACCGGCCGCCGCGGTCTCGCCGGCTGCCGAAGCGGCGGCCTCGTCCGCGTTCCGGTCCCGGGCCCCACCGCGGGACGCCGTCGCGGCGACCGCGGAGGCCTTGACGGCCCGGTGCGGAGCGAGAACCATGATCATGTTTCGACCGTCCTGCTTCGGAGCGGCCTCGACGTACCCCAGCTCCGTGATCTCGGACTCGAGCCGGCGCAGGAGCCGGTAACCCAGCTCCGGGCGGCTCTGCTCGCGACCGCGGAACATGATCGTCACCTTGACCTTGTCGCCGGCCTTGAGGAACCGCACCACGTGACCCTTCTTGGTCTCGTAGTCGTGCGGGTCGATCTTCGGCCGGAGCTTCATCTCCTTGATGACGGTCTGCTGCTGGTTACGCCGCGCTTCGCGCGCCTTGAGTGCGCTCTCGTACTTGAACTTGCCGAAGTCCATGAGCTTGCACACCGGCGGGCGCGCCATCGGCGCAACCTCGACCAGGTCCAGGTCTACGTCCGCGGCCAGCTGAAGGGCGCGCTCCAGCGGGACGATGCCCACCTGCTCACCCTCGGGGCCGACCAGTCGGACCTCACGTGCCCGGATCTGCTCGTTCACGCGTGGTTCGACGCTGATGGGGCCTCCTCGAGTCAAAGTCTCCTGCGTGGCCGACCCCGCGGCTCCCGGGTGGGAGCCGACCCGGAAAGCAGAAGGCCCCGGCGCATGCCAGGGCCCGCTCGACCGGTCGGCACGATCACATGATCGCGCATCCGGTGCCGGGACGTGCCCGGAACCGGGGACCGGACCCGGCCACCGTGGCGGCGACTCGGGTGGGAGCAGGCGCTCCTCTTTCATGGCTGTCGGGTCACGGGCGAAGATCGCACGCGGAGACAGCCTGGTCGACTCGACAACACTACACCCTCGCCCCGAGCGCCCCAAACCGGGCACCCCCTGCGGACGGACCGGAACGGCGAACGGCCGGGCCGGCGAACGGCCGGGCCGGCGCGGCGGCGGCCGGACCGGCACAGTGGCGGCGGCGCGGCGGCGGCTGGGCCGGCACGACGGCGGCGGCGCGGCGACGGCTGGGCCGGCACGGCGGCGGCGGAACGAACCAGGGCTGCCGGGGCGGGTCGGTCGACGGCAGGGGCCGGGTAGGGCCCGAAGCCGGGCCCGGCGGCGGCGCCGGGTCAGCGGCCGGCCGCGCCCTGCGCGAGGCGGGCCTGGTGCGCCTGGTGCAGCCGGCGCAGCGCGCGGACCCCCTCGACGGCCAGCTCCTTGTCGGCCGCCTGGAGGGCGACCATCGGCAGCAGGTCGTCGTCGTGCAGCTCCAGGCTCGCCCACGGCGCGCCCCGGTCGAAGCGGACCCCGCGGACGACCTCCCACGGCAGCTCGTACGAGCCGATGATGTTGCGCACCCGGACGCCGCGCACGTCCGCCTCCACCCGGGGCCGGGTGAAGAGCAGGAAGCCGAGGGCGCCGAAGACGCCGAGACCCACCATCGCGATCTGGTCGCCCCGCTGGAAGCTGCCGTAGCCGTTGCCCGTCTCGCCGGTCAGCGACGTCGCCACCAGGCTGAACACCACGAGCAGCACGACCGCCGAGGCCCAACAGACCACCCGGATGCGGCGCGGGCGGAGGCTGATCGTCTCGGTTTCACTCACCCCACCAGTCTGCCATCCGTCCCGCGCCGATCCCCCGCCGCCACACTTTTGGCTCGCTCGGCGCCCGTCAGCCCTCCTCGGCCTCCAACTCGCCCGTCCGCCGCAGGCGAGGCAGGTCGCGGACGGTGATCCGGCGGTAGTCCGTGTCGACCAGGCCCTCCGCGCGAAGTTCGCGCAGGGCCTTCTGGATGGAGGTCTCGGCGGCGCCGCAGATGCTGGCGAGCTCGGGCTGCGTGAGCCGCACGTCGATGACGACCCCGTCCCGAATCTGGCGGCCATGGGTGCGGCAGAGCTCGGCGACGACCCGGGCCACCCTGATCTTCACCGGGTACGAGGTGAAGTCGATGCGTCGCCGGTTGGACCAGCGCAGCCGGTCGGACACCATCGCCGCCAATTCCAGGGCGGCTTCGGGGTGCTCCTTGAGGAACGCCTTGAACCGGTCGGGCTGGATGACCCGGTAGGTCGCCGGCCCGCAGGTGGTGACGCTCGCCGAGCGGGGCCGGTCGTTGAGTGCCGACATCTCGCCGACGAGGTCACCGCCGACGCGCAGAGCCAGCAGCGCGGCCCGCCCGTCCGGAAGGGTCGCGGTGACCTTCGTCAGCCCTTCCTCGAGCAGCACCAGGTGGGACTCCCGTACGCCCTCGTGGATGACGATCTGCCCGGGCGGCACCCGCCGACGGACGCCCAGCTCCAGCAGTGCGCCCCGGACCGAAGGACCGAGCCGTTGCAGGAAGGTGCCGTACGGCCAGGTGACGGCGGACGGTTCGGCCGGTCGTCGCATCAGCACTCTCATCCTCCTCGGCCAGCGACAGCCGTCGAAGCGTAGCCGCCCCTGCGCGTTCCGCGACGCCCGTGATCGCAGGGCGGCGACGGCGAGCTGGACGATCACCAACGCCAGCAGGACGCCCGGCGGCCAGCCGACCGCGAGCAGCAGCTCCATCAGACCGGTCCTCATGCGATCAGGACACCGGCTCACCGCCCGCCGGACACCCGCACAGGACGGAATGACGCACCGACGACAGTTCCGGACGATGCCGTACTTCTACGGGGTCCCGGCGGGCCCGCCTCGGTTCGATGTCCCCTGCGATGCCCGTCTGAAGGGCGGGTCGGGCGATGAAGGGCGGCACGACGATGCGACACCCCGAACGGCGGCTGTTGATCTCCGTGGACATGGAGCGGTACAGCCGGCGGACCAATCTCCAGCAGTACGAGGCGCAGAAACACTTCCGGGAACTCCTGCACGGGGCCGCCGGCGACGTCGGACTGGACCGTGTCGCCTGGACCACACAGCAGGCCGGTGACGGCGAGCTGGCGATCCTTCCCCGGGACGTGGCTGAGTCCCGCGTCATCGGCCGTTTCGTACCGGAGCTGAACAGGCGGCTGCGCGGCTACAACAGCAGCCGGGTGCCGGCCGCCCGGATCCGCCTGCGGATCGCCGTCCACCAGGGGCTGGTGCACCTCGACGGGGCCAACGGCTTCCCCGGCAACGCCGTCGTCTTCGTCTGCCGGCTGTGCGAGGCCGAGCCCGTGAAGAAGGCCCTGGCGGCCTTTCCCGACGCCGGGGTGGCGCTGATCGTGTCGACGGAGATCTACCGCGACGTCGTCACCGAGTACCCGGAGGAGATGCGCCCGGAGCGGTTCCGGCGGGTCGAGGTGGCCCACCCGGACAAGGGGTTCCGGGAGGACGCCTGGCTCTGCGTCGTGGACGAGGACATGTCGACCTCGCCGTCGGCCGGCGCCTCGACGCCGCCGTCTCCGCCACGAGGCTCCGAATCCGGTGCGGAGCGTCGACGGGAACCGTCAGGTGCACCGCTGACCGGCCCGCGACCGGAGACGGGCGGCATCCGGACGGGCGACGTACGGGTCGACGGCCAGAACGCGATCGGGCACGGCGCCACGGCGATCGGCTCCGTCGGGCGCGACGTGACGTCGGGCGGCGGGCGGGAAGGCCGGGAACGGTGACCGCACCCGACATCCCGTACGCACACGACGACGCCGACGACCAGGACGGGCCCCGCAACGCCCTCGGTGACGACGGACACGACCCCGTCGAGGCGGACCCGGGCTCGTCCGACGGGCCGGCAGACCCGATCGGATCGACGGACGGCGGCCAGGCGGACGGCGGCGAGGCGGACGAGCCGGAGGAGCCGCTCGAGTCGGCGGACGTCATCCGCAGGCTGGCCGACCTGCTCGGCGGCCCGACGATCGGCCTCGGCGACGTGCGGGTACGGGGGCAGAACGCCACCGGACACGGCGCCGTCGCGATCGGCACCGTCAACCTGACGACCGCCGGCCTCGACGGCGCCGGGAGGATCTGGTACGAGAGCCTCAGCGAGACCGACGTCCGGGAGCTGGCGGAGGGGTACGCGCCGACGTCGAGCGACCAGCAGCTCGATCGTCACCTCAAACGCCGCCACCTGGTGTGCCTGTCCGGTCCGTCCTCCAGTGGCCGGTTCACCTCCGCCGTCCTCGCGGCCGCCCGCAGACACGGGCACGACGGAGCCGCCGTCCTGGGCGCGGAGCAGCTCGCGGACCTGCTCGGATCGAGCGAACGGTTGCCCGGTGGACGCGGGTACGTACTCCGGCTCGCGGACCCCGCGGCCGGCGCCGTCGACGGGTTCACCCTGGTGGCGCTCGCGGCCCGGGCTGAGACGACCGGCATCACGCTGGTCCTGGTGGGCGACTTCTCGCGGCGCCGTCAGGATCTCGCCGGGCATGTGGTGGAGCATCGGGTGCCGCCGGCGGTGGAGGTGTTCAGAACACGGCTGCGCCAACAGCTGACGGGCCGATGCGTCGGCTGGTGCGCGGACGGATGTGACGGCGCCTGCGTGGACCGGTACATCGACGAAGGCTGCGTCACGCACCCGCTGCTCTCGGCGTACCTCGCCGGCGAACCCCGGCCGGGCGAGGTGGTTCCCGTGGTGGAGCTGATCGCCCGGACGGTCCCGCACGGCCCCGCCCTGACCGAGAGGTTGCAGCAGTTGCTGCCCCGCCAACTGCGGGAACGGGCCGCGCAGATCCTCGACGTCGGACGGCACGACGGTCCGGACGGCATCGACGGCTGGGCGGCCGACCAGGCCCGGGCGTTCCGGCTGGCCTGCGCCGTACTGGCTGGGCAGCCGGTGGCGGAGATCCGCAAGGCGGCCCAACGCCTGCTCGGAACCGACCTCACCGGGGTCGCGTCCACCGGCCCCCAGCAGCGCGGGCCGGACCTCGACACGTTGCTCGGATCGGCGCTGCGCCAAGCCGTCGTGGTGGTCAGCGACACGCAGGCCGCCGGCGGCCAACGGATCGAGTTCTGCGCCGGCAGCGAGCAGCTCCGCTCGACGTTGCTCGAGGTGTCCTGGACGGACTGGTGGCCCCCCGCACAGCTGCTCGGTTGGCTGGCGGACCTGGTCCGTTCCGACGTGCCGGGCGTCCGCCAGGCGGCCGCGGGCGCGATCGGCTGGTCGGCCGGGCAGGACATGCGGGCGGCTCTACAGACGGTCGGGGACCTCGCCCGGGAACGACGGGCGGGCGTTCGGCAGGCCGCCGCCATCGTGCTGGTGGCGATGGCGATGCAACCGAGGCTTCGGCAGCGCGTCCGGACCGAGCTCGACCAGTGGGCGGCCGGGCCGGCGGCGCACCTGCGGGACACCGTCGCCCGGGCGTACGGCCTCGGCCTGGCCCGCCTCTGGCCCGACGCCGCCCTGATGCAGCTGCGTCTGGTGGCGCAGGCCCGCATGCAACGGTGGAACAACTCGGTGGTCCGAGGCCTCGTCGAGGTCTACCGGCACGGCCACGCCGCCACACTCGTGCCGGAGCTGGTCGGCTGGACCGCCTCCGACGACGCGGAGGTGCGGCTGCACGCGGCGCGGACGCTGCGCGTCCTCGCCGACCGCTGGGCGGAGCCGCCCAGGGAACACTGGCCGGAGCTGCTGGATCTCATCCGACGGCGGATCGTCGAGCCGACCGACGTCGCCGCGCTCTGGGCCGTGGCGTTGAGCATGCCGCAGACGGCCTACCGATCATGGCGGACGCTCGGCTTCTGGTTGAACCGCGCCGACGGCGACCCCGAGGTGGCGGCCCACTGCCTGGCCCTGCTCCGGCACGTGATCGCCGACCGGCCGCCACTGCGCCACCGTCTCGACCACCAGCTCCGCCACGTCTGGCGGCCCATCATGCCGCACAACAACCTGCTCGACGCCGTACACGCGCTCATCGACAAGGACCTGCCATGACCAGTCCCGCCACCCCGCCGACCACCGCCCAGACCTCCGTGCCGTCCCAGCCGGAGCGGCGCCGCTGGTGGCACACCTTCCTCGCGCCGGCCGGACCCGTCCCCCTGCCCCGGCCGCCGGCGCCGCCGGTCCCCAGCACGGTGACGTTCCGACACGACGTGCCGCAGCCGATCCTGGTTCCTGCGAAGGGGGATGCCTTCGACTTCCGCCTGCACGCCGTCTACACCTGGACCGCACAGAACATGATCTACGAGGAGTTGCGGCTCCGGGCCGAGCGCTATCTCGCCTGGGCGGGTGGCATCGTGCGGGAGCGAGCGGTGGACCTGGCCCGCCAGTACGAGCCGCACCGCTCGCACGAGCTGGAGCGGGCGCTGAACGACCGGCTGGCCGGCCAGCGCTGGCCGCGGGAGGGTTCCCAGCCGTACTTCTGGGTGCAGGTGCGGGTCAGCCCCGACGAGCGGGTGCGGGAACGGCTGCGCCCGTACTGGGAGGAGCGGATCAAGCTCGAATGCGACCACGAGCTGCAGAAGATCAGGGCCCGGCAGGCGGACGATCTCACGCGCCGGTGGTGTGCCGTGCTGCAGAGCCTGGAGGACGATCCGGTGACCGCACACGCGGCCCGGCTGACCGGTGAGCAGTTCGCCGAGGTCTTCCGCCGCTACGTCGAGGAGCGTCGGGAGACCGTGCCGGACCTGGTGGAGCTGTTGCGCGAGGCCGTGCGCGGGCACGGTGACCTCGGCATGGGGCCGTCGGAGTACACCGAAGCCTGGGACGCGGCGATCCGGACCTACGAGCGACGGCACGGGCTCTCCGAGCGGGTGAACTGACACCGACGAACCGCACCGCCCACCGCCGGGTCCCCGACGCCTAGCCTGGCGTCGCCGACCCGGCGGTCGGGGCGGATGCCGGCGGACCGCCGACGGCGGACGGCACCACGTCGGGCGGATGGCGGCGCCCGCCGCCCCGGCCGGCGACCAGGGCCGCCGCCAGGGTGAGCAGTGCCCCGGCGAGCACCGGCAGCCGCAGGCCGGGGCCGCCCGGCAGCAGCGCGTCCAGCAGCAGCGCGCCACCGAGCTGCCCGGCGACCAGGGCCAGCCCGGTCCGCAGCACCCCGATCGCCGGGACCCCCACCAGCAGCGCGGCCACGATGGCGACACCGAGCAGACCGCCGGTGTAGAGGTACCAGTCGGGCGGCCAGGTCGGCCCCGGCCCGGTGAGGGCGCCCGCCAGCGCCGCGACCAGCAGCACCACGGGCGTGGCCGTGGCGAAGTTGACGACCAGCCCGGCGGCGGGCGAGCCGGCGGCGGACACCCGCGCGTTCAGCGCGGACTGGAGCGCGACGCCCAGTCCGCCGGCCACGGCGAGCAGGACCAGGCCGAGGGCGAGATCGCCGACGGGCTGCCCGAGCTGCGCCAGCGTCACGGCCGCCACGCCGAGCAGCGCCCCGGCGACCCGTGGTCGGGTGAGCGCCAGCCGCCCCACCGGCGCCAGCCCGGCCCGGTCGACGGCCAGCCCGCCGAGGCTGCCGCCGGCGACCTGGGCGATGGTGAAGACCGCCACCCCGAGCACCGGCACGATGTACGCGCCGGCCAGCACGATCGCCGCCCCGCCGAGCCCGCCCAGGTACGTCCACCAGGGCAGCCGGGCCCGACGCAGCGCGGCCAGGCCGGTGCGGGCCGACGGCAGCGCCAGGGCCCCGAGGCCGACCAGCAGCGCCCCGCCGAGGTTGTTGACCACCGCGCCCAGGGTCGCGTTGCCGGCCCGCTCACCCAGCTCGGCGTTGACCGTGCCCTGGGCCGCCGAGGCGACACCGGCGAGGGTGACCACGGCGAGCGCCACCCACGGCGGCAGGACGCGCGGCACCGGGGCGGGCGCCGCGGCACCCGCCGCCGTGGGCGGGCGGCTCACAGCCGGCAGGCGTGGATGTTGGTGACCAGGATCGCGCGGGCGCCGAGTTCGTACAGCTCGTCCATGATCCGGTGCACGTCGTCGCGGAGCACCATCGCCTCCACCGCCACCCAGCCCTCGCGGTGCAGCGGGGACACCGTCGGCGACTCGATGCCCGGGGTGAGCGAGCTGGCCCGGTCCAGCAGGCCGGCCGGCACGTCGTAGGCGAGCATCACGTAGCGGCGGGCGACCAGCACCCCGTGCAGCCGGCGCAGCAGCTGCGCGGCCTGCGGGTGGTCCGGCGCGGCGGCGCGGCGGACCAGCACGGCCGAGGAGCGCAGCAGCGGCTCGCCGAAGACCACCAGCCCGGCCTGGCGCAGGGTGGCGCCGGTCTCGACCACGTCGGCGACCACGTCGGCGACGCCGAGTCGGACGGCGTTCTCCACCGCGCCGTCGAGGCGGATCACCTCCGCCTCGACCCCCAGCTCCACGAGGTGCCGTTCGACCAGACCGGGGTACGCGGTGGCGATCCGGTGCCCGCCCAGCTCCTTGACGGAGGCGATGTCGTCGGGGCGGGCCGCGAAGCGGAACGTGGCCCGCCCGAAGGCGAGGTCCACCACCTCCTCGGCCGGGGCGCCGGAGTCGATCAGCAGGTCCCGGCCGGTGATGCCGAGGTCCAGGTCGCCGGAGCCGACGTAGGTGGCGATGTCCTTGGGACGCAGGTAGAAGAATTCGACGTCGTTGGCCTCGTCCCGGCAGACGAGGTCCTTCGGGTCGGTGCGCTGGCGGTAGCCCGCCTCGCGCAGCATCTGGGCGGCCGGCTCGGCCAGGGTGCCCTTGTTGGGGATGGCGACACGCAGCATGACGGAGTGCTCCTTCGATCGAAACTGATCAACGACGGGGCGCACTCACAGATGTCGGTAGACGTCCTTGAGGTCGAGACCGCTGGCGAGCATCAGCACCTGGACCTGGTAGAGCAGCTGGGAGATCTCCTCGGCGGTGCGCTCCGGCCCCTCGTGCTCGGCGGCCATCCACGACTCGGCCGCCTCCTCGACGACCTTCTTGCCGATGAAGTGCACGCCCTTCTCGAGCGCGGCGACCGTGCCCGAGCCAGGGGTGCCGGCGGCGGCCTTGGCCTGCAGCTCGGCGAACAACTCCTCGAACGTCTTCACGCCGCGATTCTTCCAGCCACCCGCCGGCGGCACGTGCGCCGGGTCCGGCCGCGTTGTCTTCCGCACGCCGGGTCTCCCGGGCAGTGGGACGACCCGCGCCGGCGTCCGTCCCGCTGCCCGCGTCGGCGGTCAGCCGCGCCCACGTCGGCGGTCAGCCGGGCCCGCGTCGGCGGTCAGCCGCCGAAGCCGACCTTGTGGCCGCTGGTGGCGAGGCCCCGGACGGCGAGCGCGGCGTCGAGCGCGGCGACGGTGGCCGCCCAGCCCTTGTCCTCCGCCGAGCCGGGCAGCCCGGCCCGGTCCCGGGCCTGCTCGATCGTGTCCACGGTGAGCACGCCGTGGGCGACCGGCTTGCCCTCGTCGAGCGCGACCCGGGTCAACCCGTCGGTGACCGAGCGGCACACGTAGTCGAAGTGCGCGGTGGCGCCCCGCACCACCACGCCGAGCGCGACCACCACGTCGCAGCGCCGCGCGAGGGCCTGGGCCACCACGGGCAGCTCGACCGAGCCGGCCACCCGGGCGGTGACCGCGCGGGCCCCGCACGCCGCGGCGGCGGCCACCGCCCGGTCGAGCATGTGGTCGGTCAGGTCGCCGTGCCACCGGGCGGCGACCACGCCGACGGTCATCCCGGCGGCGTCCACCGTCGTCACGCCCGGTTCGCCGAAACCCGCCATGTCTACGCTCCGATCTCGTCGCCGGGCACCGGCCGACCCATCGGGGCCTCGGTGACCTCGTCCAGCTCGTCCAGCAGGTGCCCCATCCGGTCCCGCTTGGTGCGCAGGTAGCGCACGTTCTCGGGGTGGGGCCGCACCGGCAGCCCCTCGCGGCCGGTGATGGTCAGCCCGTAGCCCTCCAGCCCGGCCCGCTTGGCCGGGTTGTTGGTGAGCAGCCGCATCGAACGCACCCCGATGTCGTAGAGGATCTGCGCGCCGGTGCCGTAGTCGCGGGCATCGGCCGGCAGGCCCAGGTCGAGGTTGGCGTCCACGGTGTCGCGGCCCTGGTCCTGGAGCTGGTACGCCTGGAGCTTGTGCAGCAGCCCGATGCCGCGCCCCTCGTGGCCGCGCACGTAGAGGACCACCCCCCGTCCCTCGCGGGCGACCCGTTCGAGGGCGGCGTCGAGCTGGGGGCCGCAGTCGCAGCGCACCGAGCCGAAGACGTCGCCGGTGAGGCACTCGGAGTGCACCCGCACCAGCACGTCCCGCCCGTCGCCGATCTCGCCCGCGACCAGGGCGACGTGCTCGGCCGAGTCGTGCTCGCTGCGGTAGCCCAGCGCCCGGAACACCCCGTGCCGGGTGGGCATCCGCGCCTCGGCGACCAGCTCCACCTGCTTCTCCGTCCGCCGCCGGTACGCGACCAGGTCGGCGATGGTGACCAGGGTCAGCGAGTGCTCGGCGCAGAACTTCTCCAGGTCCGGCACCCGCATCATCGTGCCGTCGTCGTTGACCAGCTCGCAGAGCACGCCGGCGGGGCGCAGCCCGGCCAGCCGGGTCAGGTCGACGGCCGCCTCGGTGTGCCCGGGCCGGCGCAGCACGCCGCCCTCCCGGGCGCGCAGCGGCACCACGTGCCCGGGGCGGGCCAGATCGGCCGGGCCGGTGCCCGGGTCGGCGAGCAGCCGGATGGTGTGCGAGCGGTCGGCGGCGGAGATGCCGGTGCTGACACCCTCCCGGGCGTCCACGGTCACCGTGTAGGCGGTGCCGCGCCGGTCCTGGTTGGTGTGGAACATCGGCGGAAGGTCCAGCCGGTCGCACTCGCCCTCGGTCAGCGGCACGCAGATGTAGCCGGACGTCCACCGCACCATGAACGCGACCAGCTCCGGCGTCGCCAGCTCGGCGGCGAAGATCAGGTCGCCCTCGTTCTCCCGGTCGGCGTCGTCGACCACGACGACGGGCCGCCCGGCGGCGATGTCCGCCACCGCCTGCTCGATACTCCCGAACGTGCTCATGCCGCCACTCCGCTTCGCTCCGTGCCGCCACGAGGCACCACCGCACTGAGCCTGATGATTCGCTCGCTCCGCTTGCTCATGCCGCCACTCCGCTTCGCTCCGTGCCGCCACGAGGCACCACCGCACTGAGCCTGATGATTCGCGCGCTCCGCTTGCTCATGCCGCCACTCCGCTTCGCTCCGTGCCGCCATGAGGCACCACCGCACTGAGCCTGATGATTCGCTCGCTCCGCTTGCTCATGCGACGGCCTCCGAGTAGGTCGGCGGGATCGGGGCGGGCGCCGGGCGGGCGACCCGCGAGGTCTGCCACCAGCTGACCAGGCCCCAGGCGCAGAAGGCGCCGTAGAAGAGGTACATGGCCGCCGAGGGGTAGAAGCCGCCGCGCAGCAGCAGCGGCACGCCGACCGCGTCGACGGCGATCCAGATCAGCCAGAAGTCCACCCAGCCGCGCGCCATGCCGTACGTGGCCAGCAGGCTGCCGGTGAGGATCCAGGCGTCCGGCAGCGGCCCCCAGGAGCCCAGCGCGGCGAGCACCGGATAGAACGCGGCGGTGCCGAGGGCGGCGACGGCCAGCAGGCCCAGCCGCTCGCGGCCGGTGGCCCAGCGGGGCGCCACGGCGGCCCGGTCGCCGTCGGCGCCCCGCCGCCGGGTGCGCGACCAGCGCCACCAGCCGTAGAGGCTGACGGCGAAGAAGAACACCTGCCGGCCGGCCTGCCCGTACAGGTCGTGCGCCTGCGGGGTGGCGAAGACCCCGCCCAGGAAGACGGTGAGCAGCAGCGCGTTGCCGATCATGCCGACCGGCCAGGCCCACACCAGCCGGCGCATGCCGAGCAGCGCCGAGGCCAGGCCGAACCCGTTGCCGACGACCTCCCGGACCAGCACCGGCGAGCCGGCGACGCTCACCTGCGCGTCGAGCAGCCACCCGAGCGGGCCCATCACGCGACCCCACCCGTCGTGGCCGTGCCCGGCAGGCCGGCGACCGTGACGTCGGTGGCCGGGAGCCCGCCGGGCGGGCCGGCGTCGGCGGGACCGGGCTCGCCCAGGCGCGCTCCCAGCAGCCGCTCGACGTACTTGGCGAGGACGTCCACCTCGAGGTTGACCGGGTCGCCGACGCGCCGGGCGCCGAGGGTGGTCAGCTTCAGGGTGGTCGGGATCAGCCCGACGGCGAACCAGTCGGGGCCGACGCCGGCGACGGTCAGCGAGACGCCGTCGACGGTGATCGAGCCCTTCTCCACCACGTACCGGGCGAGGGCTGCGGGCAGCCGGAACCGCACCGTCTCCCACTGCGCGGCCGGCTCCCGGGCGAGCACCTCGCCGACGCCGTCGACGTGCCCCTGCACCAGGTGCCCCCCGAGGCGGCTGCCGAGCGCGGCGGCCCGCTCCAGGTTGACCGGGTCGCCGGCCCGCAGCGCGCCCAGCGCGGAGCGGCGCAGCGTCTCCCCCATCACGTCCGCGGTGAAGGTCCCGTCGGCGACGTCGACGACGGTCAGGCAGACGCCGTTGACCGCGATCGAGTCGCCGTGCCGGGCGTCGGAGGTGACCAGCGGGCCACGGACCGCGACCAGCGCCGAGTCACCCGCCGTCTCGGTGATCCGGACGACCTCACCCAACTCCTCGACGATGCCGGTGAACATGTCAGCCCTCCCTCTTCCGGGGCAGCGCGGTGATCCGCAGGTCGGGTCCGATCTGCGTAACGTCGACGTACTCCAGGTCGATGGCCTCGGCGATGGTGGTCACACCGGCGTCGACCAGGGCGGTCGGGCCGGCGCCGAGCAGCCGGGGCGCGACGTAGCCGACGATCTTGTCGACGAGGCCGGCGGCGAGGAACGCGCCCGCCAGCGTCGGGCCGCCCTCCAGCAGCGCCGCGCGGACCCCGCGCCCGTGCAGCGTGGCGAGCAGCGCCGGCAGGTCGACCCGGCCGTCGGGCCCGACGCCGACCTCCGCGGCGGTGGCGATCCACGTGCGGGCCGCGCCGTCGCGGACCCGGGCGTCGGCGGGCGTACGCGCCGACGAGTCCACCACCACCCGCAGCGGCTGGCGGATGGCGAGCGTGCCGTCGCGCAGGTTGCGGGCGGTGAGCCGGGGGTCGTCGGTGAGCACCGTGCCCACCCCGGCGATCACCGCGTCGACGGTGCCGCGCAGCGCGTGCACGTCCATCCGGGCCGCCTCGGAGGTGATCCACATGCTCGTGCCGTCGGCGGCCGCCGACCGGCCGTCCAGGGTGGCGGCGAACTTCCAGATCACGTACGGCCAGCCGCGGCGCATCGAGGTCAGCCAGGCGATGTTGCCGGCCTCCGCCTCGACGGCGCGTACCCCCAGGTCCACCTGGACCCCGGCGGCGCGCAGCGTGGCGGCCCCGCCGGCGGCGACCGGGTTGGGGTCGGGCACGGCGATGACGACCCGGGCGACACCGGCGGAGACCAGCGCGGTGCTGCAGGGGCCGGTGCGGCCGGTGTGGTCGCAGGGCTCCAGGGTGACCACGGCGGTGCCGCCGCGGGCCCGCTCCCCCGCCTGGGCGAGCGCGACGATCTCGGCGTGCGGCCCGCCGGCGTAGGCGTGGAACCCCTCGCCGACGACCTGGCCGTCGGCGTCGAGCAGCACACAGCCGACCACCGGGTTGGGGCTGGTCGTGCCGAGACCGCGCGCGGCGAGTTCCACCGCGCGACGCATCGCCTCGTCCACGGAGACGCCGGCCATGCCCTGCCCTCTCACTCGCCGGTCGGCGCGCGGGCGGGCACGGGAGGCAACGGCGTGGGCCGCGGGCGTGCGGCGGCGGAGTCCGGGTACGGCGCAGCCGCCCCGGGGGGCGCGCACGGCACGCTGAGGCCAGCGGCCGGGCAGGGCCCGTCCGTCCCGCGCGCTGTCTCCCATCCGGACTGTCTGGGGGCGGGGTTGCCCGCTCCCAACCGTCGGCCCCGGATTCTCACCAGGTCCACCGGGCGGCACGAGGCCGACCGGGTCGCGGGCTTACCACGGTCACGCCGTGGATCACCGCCGGTTCGGAATTACACCGAGTCCCGCCAGCGCGTGGTGGGTACACCGGCAGTCTTACACGCCCGACGGGAGGTGTCGCCACCGAGGCGAGCTACTTCACAGCGGGAATATCCGCTCACGTGACCCCGCGCCGCCGGTCCACCGCCACGTACGAGCCGGGCTGGCTCTTGGCCACCGTCTTCATCTCGGAGGCCACCGCGATCGCCTCCAGCGGGTCGGTGAACCGCTTGTTGGCGTCGGAGATGGAGACGCCGATGGAGAGGGTGACGAGGGCGGCGCGCCGGATGTTGCCCCGACGGTCCTTCAGCTCCACGTAGCCGCGGGCGGCGTCGGCGGGGTCGTAGAGCGAGTCGGCGGCCGTCTCGAAGTCGGCGGAGACCCGGGAGGTGAGCGGCCGGACCTGCTCCGGGGTGCAGACGATGACGAAGTCGTCGCCGCCGACGTGGCCGAGGAAGGCCGGCGGCAACCCCACCGAGACCACCGCCCGGTGCAGGCTGCGGGCCAGGGCGGAGATGAAGTCGTCGCCGCGCACGAAGCCGTACCGGTCGTTGACGCTCTTGAACCGGTCGATGTCGATGTAGCCGACGGCGTAGTCGACGCCGCTGCGGACCCGGTCGGAGATCTCCCGGCGGATCCGGCTGTTGCCGGGCAGCCCGGTCAGCGGGGAGACCTCGCGGAACTCCTTGTTGCGCCGCAGGGTCGAGCTGACCCGGGCCACCAGCTCGGCGGTGTCGAAGGGCTTGACCAGGTAGTCGTCGGCGCCGGCGCTGAGCCCGTGCACCTTGTCCACCGTCATGCCCTTGGCGGTCAGCATGATCACCGGCAGGGCCGAGGTCATCGGGTCGGCGCGCAGCCGCCGGGTCAGCTCCAGCCCGTCGACGCGCGGCATCATCAGGTCGACCACCGCCAGGTCGGGACGCTGGCGCTCGATCACCTCGAGCGCCTCCTGCCCGTCGCCGGCGTGGATCACCTCGAAGCCGTGCAGCCGCAGGTTGAACTCGACGAAGCGCGCGATGTCCTCGTCGTCGTCGACGACGAGGATGACGTCCTTGCGGTCGCCGGCGGGCTCCACGTCAGGCCCCGGGGGCGGCGCGTTCCGCGAGTGCCCGCAGCTTCCGGACGGCCTCGGCGGGGTCGTCGGCGCCGTAGACGGCGGTGCCGGCGACGAACGCGTCCGCCCCGGCGGCGGCCGCCTGCTCGATGGTGTCGGCGGCGATCCCGCCGTCGACCTCGATGCGCAGCTCGAGGTGGCCGGCGTCGACGTGGCGGCGGGCGGCGCGCACCTTGTCCAGCAGCTGCGGGATGAAGCGCTGCCCGCCGAAGCCGGCCTTGATCGTCATGATCAGCAGCGTGTCGAAGCTCGGCAGCAGCTCCAGGTACGGCTCGATCGGGGTGTCCCGGTCGATCGCCAGCCCGGCCTTGGCGCCGGCCGAGCGGAGGTCCTTCGCCAGCGCCACCGGGTCGTCGCACGCCTCGGCGTGGAACGTGACGTTGTACGCCCCGGCGTCGGCGTAGCCGGGGGCCCAGCGGCGCGGGTCCTCGATCATCAGGTGCACGTCGAAGGGCAGCTCGGTGGCGGCCCGCAGGCTCTGCACCACGGGCAGCCCGATGGTCAGGTTGGGCACGAAGTGGTTGTCCATGACATCCACGTGCAACCAGTCCGCGGCGTTCTCGACGGCGCGGACTTCTTCGGCGAGGCGGGCGAAATCGGCGGCGAGGATGCTGGGCGCGACGATCGGCGGCGGTACGGTCACCGGGCCAGTGTACGAACGCGGCCGGCGGCCCCCACAGCGCCACCGGCCGGGACGCCGGGTGACCCGACGGTGACCGCTGGTGCGGAACTGCCGTCCGGGCGGGGCGGAACCGGACGAAGTGCCGGCGGCGACTGGCCGGACGGCGGCGGGGCGGCGAGACTCCACGGGGGACGGAGACGACCGCCGCCGACCCGCGAGGGCGCGCGGGCGGTCGAGGCGTCAGCTCCCGGAAAGGGCGGACGATGCGACGGTGGCTCGCGGCGCTGGCGCTGGCCGGCACGGTGACGGTCCTGCTGGCCGGCTGCGCGGGGCCGGGCGGGTCCGACGGCGACCTCACCGACGACTGGCCGGCGCTGGGTGCGCCGCGGCTGTTCGTGCCGCCGGCGGACACCTGCCTTCCCCGGCTCACCGCGACCGTGCGGGCCGACACCCACGAGGTGGTCGACTGTTCCCGCAACCACCTCGCCGAGGCCGTCCACGTCGGCACGTTCACCGGCGCCGCCGCGTCCGGCGACCGGCCCGCCCCGGGGTCGCCCGGGCTGCGCCCCGCCCGCGTCGAGTGCGACCAGCGCGCCCGCGAGGTGCTCGGCGGCGACTGGCACTCCGCCCGGATCACCCTGAACATCGCCCTGCCGTCCGCGCCCGCGTGGCGCGCCGGCGCCCGCTGGTTCCGCTGCGAGCTGAGCGAGACCGACAGCATCGACGACACCCGCCCGGTGAACCGCACGGGCAGCCTGCGCGGCGCGATGATCGGCGACTCGCCGCTGGTCCACCGCTGCTTCGATCCGAAGCTGATCGGCCAGCACCTCAACTACCTGGCCCCGGTGCTCTGCACGGAGCCGCACCGCGCCGAGTTCGTCGGCGTGTACGCCGAACGCGACATGACCTGGGCGCAGTTCCGGCGGGCCCACCGGCAGACGCACACGCGCTGCATGGCGCTGATCGCCACCTTCGCCGGCGTGCCCAACAACAGCGACCTGCCGTACCGGGCCGGCTCGATCTTCTATCCTCCGTCGGAGCGGGAGTGGAACGAGGGCGACCGCGGGGTGCGGTGTTTCCTGTGGAGCGACGACCGGAAGCTGACCCGTTCCATGCGCGGCGTCGGCCCCAAGGGACTCCCCGCGATCTGAGCGGAGTGCCGTATGCTGCCGCACCGTGGCGTGTCCGGCCGCCTCCACGCCCGCCGGACCACGATCGGCGGGAGGTCGGGCGATGCGACGGAGGTGGGCCGCGGTAGCGGCCGGCGCGGTGGCGGCCCTGGCGCTCGCCGGCTGCGGCACCCCTGCCGGCACCGACGGCGACCTGACCGACGACTGGCCGGCGCCCGCCGCCCCGCAGGCCTTCGTCCCGGCCGCCGGCGTCTGTCACTCGGTCGTGCAGGAGGTCGGCTACCTCACCGCCTACAACCCGGTCGACTGCGCCGCGTCCCATCGGGCGGAGACGGTGCACGTCGGCACGCTCACCGGGGCGGCGGCCGAGCGCACCACTCCCCCGCCGGCCGGCTCGGCCGGCATGCGTGCCGCCCGGTCCGAGTGCGACACGAAGGCCAACGAGGCGGTCGGCGCGGACTGGCGCTCCGGCCGGCTCGGGCTGAGCGTGGTGCTGCCGTCGCCGGGGGCGTGGGACGGCGGCGCCCGCTGGTTCCGCTGCGACCTCAGCGAGCGGACCAGCCTCGACGAGGCGAACGCGAAGGCCCGCACGGGCAGCCTGAAGGGCGCCCTGACCGGCGCGGCCCCGCTGGCCCACCGGTGCTTCAACCCGAAGGTCAGCGACGACGACGTCCGGGAGATGGTGCCGGTGGCCTGCACCAGCAAGCACCACGCCGAGTTCGTCGGCGTGTGGCGGGCCCCGGACACCAGCTACCAGGCCTTCACCCGCGACAGCATGAAGGTGCACCGGGCCTGCCGGGCGCTGATCGCCAGGTACGCCCGGGTGCCGAACAACAGCGACCTGCAGTACCGGGCCGGCACCATCTTCTACCACCCCTTCGAGCGGGAGTGGCGCAACGGCAACCGGGGCGTGCAGTGCTTCCTCTGGGTCAGCGACCGCAACCTGACCCGGTCGATGAAGGGCGCCGGCACGAAGGGCCTGCCGGTCACCTGACCGCAGGGGTGGTCACCGGCCGGTGACCACCCCGGAGCCCGCCGCGGCCCGGCCCACCCGGCGCGCGGCGGTCACCGCCGGGCGGGCCGGCACGATCGGCAGATCCTCGGGTCGGCGCGGCGAGCCCGACCGCGGCGCCGGTCAGCCCCGGCGGAGCACCGCCAGGAACATCGCGTCGGTGCCGTGGCGGTGCGGCCAGAGCTGCACCGTCGGCCCGTCGCCGAGACCGGGCATCCCCGCCGGCAGCAGCGGCCGGGCGTCGACGAAGTCGACCGGCACGCCGGAGCGGCGGGCCGCCTCGGTCACCGTCACGTGCGTCTCCACGGTGTGCGGGGAACACGTCACGTAGGCCACCAGGCCGCCCGGGCGGGCCGCCCGCAGCCCCGCGGTGAGCAGCTCACGCTGCAACCGGGTCAGCGGCGGCAGGTCCGACGGCTCGCGCCGCCAGCGGGACTCCGGCCGGCGACGCAGCGAACCCAGCCCCGTGCAGGGGGCGTCGACCAGCACCCGGTCGAAGTGCGCCTCCGGCAGCTTCGGGTCGGCGCCGACCGTGCGGCCGTCGGTGTTCAGCACGTTCACCGGCAGGCCCCGGGTGGCCTGCGCGACCAGCCGGGCCCGGTGCTCGGAGACCTCGACGGCGGTCAGCCGCGCGTCCCGCTGCGCGGCGAGCGCGCCGAGCAGGCCGGACTTGCCGCCCGGGCCGGCGCACAGGTCGAGCCAGCGCCCGTCCGGGCCGTCCAGCGGGGCCACCGCCAGGGCGTTGGCCACCAGTTGGGAGCCCTCGTCCTGGACGTGGGCCCGGCCCTCCGCCAGCGCCGGCAGGTCGCCGGGCGCGCCGCCGGAGAGATAGACGGCGTACGGGGAGAACGCCCCCGGGGCGCCGCCGACCTCGTCGGCCAGCTCGATCGGGTCGGCCAGCCCCGGCCGGGCGCACAGGTGCACCGGCGGGCGCTCGTTGTCCTCGATGAGCAGCCGGGCGGTCTCGCCGAGGTCGCCGCCGAGCGCCTCGGCGAAGGCCCGCACGATCCACTGCGGATGGCTGTACGCCAGCGCGAGGTGCCCGACCGGGTCGCTCTCCATCGGCGGGGCGAGCTTGGCCACCCAGGCGTCGGCGTCCCGGCCGGCGACCTCCCGCAGCACCGCGTTGGCGAACCCCGTCGCGCCGGGACCGACGGCGCGGACCAGGTCGACGGTGGAGGAGACGGCCGCGTGCGCCGGCACCCGGGTGTGCAGGAGCTGGTACGCCCCGATCCGCAGCGCGTCGCGCACCGGCGGGTCGATGCGCTGCACGTCCCGCCCGGCGGCGTCGGTGAGGATCGCGTCGAGGGTGCCGAGGTGGCGCAGCGTGCCGTAGGTCAGCTCGGTGGCGAAGGCCGCGTCCCGGCCGGCCAGCCCGGCGTCGCGCAGCAACGACGGGAGCACGAGGTTGGCGTACGCGTCGTCCCGGTGCACCGCCGCGACGGCCTCGTACGCCACCTGGCGCGGCAGGTCCGCGGCCGGTCGGGCCGGGCGACGCCCGCCCTCGCGCCGGTCGCCGCCGGGGCGGGCGCCCCACCGGCCGCCCTGCGCCGGCCGCTCGCCGCGCCGGCCGTCCGTCGGGCGCTCGCCGCGCCCACCGCCGGGCCGGTCGCCGCCGGCCCGCTCGCCGCGTCGGTCGCCGGGGAAACGGTCGCCGGCGGCCCGCTCGGGGCCCGTCACGCGAGTTCCTCCCCCGCGCCGACCCGGGCGCCACGCGCCCAGTCCGTCGCCGGCATGGCCCGCTTGCCCGCGGCCCGCACCTCGCCGAGCCGCACCGGCGCGGTGGCCGTGCCGGCCAGCACCCGGGACTTCTCGACGAGCAGCTCGCCCGGCTTCAGCTCGGGGCCGTCGGCCACCGGCACGACCGGGCCGAGCTTGACCCGCTCGCCCCGGAACGTCGTCCACGGCCCGGGGGCCGGCGTGCAGGCCCGGATCCGCCGGTCCACCGCGAACGCCGGATCCGACCAGCGCACCCGGGCGTCCTCCACCGTCAGCTTCGGCGCCAGCGACACCCCGTCGGCGGGCTGCGGCTCGGCCCGCGCGGTGCCGTCGTCGATCGCGTCGAGGACGGCGACCAGCAGGCCCGCGCCGGAGTGGGCCAGCCGCTCCAGCAGGTCGCCCGAGGTGTCGGCCGGGCGGATCTCGTCGGTGAGCGTGCCGAAGACCGGGCCCGTGTCCAGGCCCTCCTCGAGCTGGAAGACGCTGGCGCCGGCCAGCTCGTCGCCGTGCAGCACCGCGTGCTGGACGGGCGCGGCCCCGCGCCAGGCCGGCAACAGCGAGAAGTGCAGGTTGATCCACCCGTGCCGGGGGATCTCCAGGGCGGCCGGCGGCACGAGCGCGCCGTAGGCCACCACGGGGACGCAGTCCGGGGCCAGCTCGCGCAGCCGGTCGAGGAACTCGGGCTCGCGGGGGCGGGCCGGGGTGAGCACCTCGACGCCGTGCTCGTCGGCCCAGGCGCCGACCGGGGAACGGGACAGCCCCCGGCCACGCCCGGCGGGCGCGTCCGGTCGGGTGACCACGGCGACCAGCTCGTGGCGGGAGGCCGCCACGGCGGCCAGGGCGGGCACGGCGACGGCCGGGGTGCCGGCGAAGATCACGCGCACGGGCGGCTCACCGACCCAGGCCGAAGGGGCTGCTGGAGGCGTGCGGGTTGAGCTTGACCGTCGGCGGGGCGGCCGGGTCGTACCACTCCGCCTGGCGGATCGCCTTCATCGCCTCCTTGCGCCCGGCCGGGTCCAGCCGGTCCACGAAGAGCACCCCGTCGAGGTGGTCGGTCTCGTGCTGCACGCAGCGCGCCATCAGGCCGGTGCCGACGATCTGCAGCGGGTCGCCGTAGCCGTTGAAGCCCTTGGCGATCACGTTCTGCCGGCGCTTGGTGTCGAAGTAGAGCCCCGGAATGGACAGGCAGCCCTCCGGGCCGTCCTGCTCCTCCTCGTCGGGAAACTCCAGCACCGGGTTGACCAGGTGGCCGAGCACGTCGTCGACGTCGAAGGTGAACACCCGCAGGCCCACACCGAGCTGCGGCGCGGCCAGGCCGGCGCCGTTCTGCTCGCGCATCGTGTCGGTCAGGTCGGCGATGAGCTTGCGCAGCTCGACGTCGAAGTCGACCACCGGATCGGCCGGCGTGCGCAGCACCGGATCCCCGAACAGACGGATGGGCTGGACGGTCACTCGGCGTGGCTCCTTCGGCTGGACGGCGTGGTGCCGTACCAGTCTACGGAGTGCCGGGAGCCGCCCCGGCCGGCGTACCGGGATGCGGCGGGGCCGGTTGCGTGTCGATGGTCACCGGAAGGGTCTCGTAGCCGCGCAGGGTCAACCGCGCCCGGTGCCGGGGCCGGCCGGCCAGCGCCAGCCCGGGCAGCCGGCGCAGCAGCAGTGGGAAGGCGACCTGCGCCTCCAGCCGGGCCAGGCCGGCCCCGAGGCAGTAGTGCGGCCCGGCGCCGAAGGAGAGCGGGTGGCTCTGCGGGCGCCACGGGTCGAACCGCTGCGGCTCCGGGTAGCGCCGGGGGTCCCGGTTGGCGGCGCCGAGCAGCACCAGCACCCAGGCGCCGGCGGGCACCTCGACGCCGCCGACGGTCACCGGCGCGTCGCTGATCCGGGTGGTGAGCTGCACCGGCGAGTCGTAGCGGAGCAGCTCCTCGACGTGGCCGGGGGCGAACTCCGGGTGCCCCCGCAGCGCGTCGGCCTCGCGCGGGTGCCCCAGCAGCACGACCAGGCCGTTGCCCAGCAGGTTGGTGGTCGTCTCGAAGCCGGCGACCAGCAGCACCACGAGGTTGGCCAGCAGCTCGTCGCCGGAGAGCCGGCCGCCGTCGGCGTCGTGGGCCTGCACGAGCGCGGTGGTCAGGTCGTCGGCGGGCGCGCGCCGGCGGGCCGCCACCAGCTCGGCGAAGTAGTCGCGCAGCTCCGTCGCGCCACGGTCGGCCACGGCCAGCTCGTCCGGGGTGATCTCCGGCTCCAGGACGCCGGTCAGGTCCGCCGCCCAGCGCCGGAACAGCGGCCGGTCCGCCGCCGGCACGCCGAGCAGCGTGCAGATCACCCCCACGGGCAGCGGGTACGCGAACTCGGTGAGGAAGTCGACCGGCTCCCCGCCGGCGCCCCGCGCCGCCATCGCGTCGACCAGCTCGTCGGCCTGGGCCGCCACCACGTCCCGCATGGCGGCGATCCGGCGCGGGGTGAAGGTGCCGGCCGCCAGCCGGCGCATCCGGCTGTGGTCGGGCGGGTTGGTGCGCAGCATCGACCGGGAGATCGACGTGATGGCGGGGCTGTCGCGCCAGCCGGGCAGGAACTGGTCGCGCAGGGGCTCGTCCAGCACCCCGAACCGAGGGTCGCGCAGCACCTCGTCGGCCTCGGCGTAGCCGGTCACCGCGTAGATCGCCGGCCCGGCCTGGACCACCGGCCCGTGGGCGCGCAGCCGCTCGTACGTCGGATAGGGGTCGACCCGGCCCCGCGGCGACATGAGCAGGCCGACGGCCTCGGCAGCGTCCATCGTCCATCCTCCCGACGGGAATCGAACGACTTCATCATGCCCCGTACGCCGCCCGGCGGCTGCCCCGCCGGCCGGGTCGGCCGGCCCGGAGTCGTGGCGGCGGACCGCCGGCGCGGGCGGGTCGGCCCCTCGCCGCCGGTGCCGGCCGTGGCCGGGTCAGACGCCGGCGCCCGGCTCCCCCGCCAGCACCGCGCCGCCGCCGAGCAGGGCGTGCTCGGGAAGCGGCAGCTCGATGGAGTGGGCGGCCTCCCAGTCGTGGATCAGGCCGGGCCGGACCTGGGCGGCGAAGTAGTCGACCGCGCTCATCCCGCCGACGACCGGCTCGTCCACCTCCGCCACGAGCCGGGCCGGCACCAGGCGGAAGCCGTTCTGCAGGGCGGCGCTGAGCCGGCGGTGCCCGTCGACGACGAAGAAGTACTCCCCCGTGTAGCCGATGCGCAGCGGCTCCAGCGCCTCGTCGCCGCCCGCGCCCACCTCCGCGACGAACTCCGAGTCCCACAGGTCGCGCAGGGCGGCGACGTCCTCCGTCGGGTAGACCCGGGCCGGGTCGAGCAGCAGCAGCGGCGGGGCGTCGCGCAGCACGTCGGCGCAGAGCCGGCCCTCGTACGCGTCGACGATGTGCTCGATGACCTCGGCGGCCGGGGCGCGGGTGGTGTCGCAGATCAGGTCGTAGTTGCGCAGCCGGGCCTTGTCCACGCCGTAGCGGACGATGAACCGGCCCCGCTCGCTCTCGCTGCGCTCCCGCAGCTTGGCCTTGGCCTCCTCCAGCGAGGCGTAGCTCTCCGCCGGGCCCGAGGGGCGGGCGAGCACCCGGCGGGCCGCCTCGCCCGGCTCGGTGATCATGTGCACCTTGAGGGCGTCGGTGAAGAAGTGCCAGGCCAGCCGGGAGTCCATGACCAGCCGCTCCCCGGAGGCGGCGATGTCCCGCTGGAGCTGGTCGACGTAGCCGTCGACGGCCTGGTCCAGCTCGGCGTGCAGGTTGAGCTGCAACGCCGTCATCTGCCGCTCCTGCGCCATCTGCCGGTAGAGGTCGCCGACGCTCACCCGACGCAGGCCGAGCCGCTCGGCGATCTCCACCGAGACGGTGCTCTTGCCGCTGCCGAGGTCACCATTGAAGACGATCGACTGACGAACGGTCACGACTGGTCCACCCCTGATCACCGGCTGACTGACATCATCGACACCGCGCCGGACCGCCGCGCTCCCGCCACCGTCGCGCGATCCCGCGACGACCCCGGCTCGGCGCGAACTGGCGCCGCGCCGCGACTCGGAGCCCTCGTACGCCCGGGCATGACGGGCGATGCTATCACCCACCCGCCGGCCTCCCCCCGGACACGGCGTGCGACGCCCGGCCCGGTCGAACGGCGACGCCGGCGCGACCGTGCGGCAGATCACGGCCGGCGCGGCCTGCGGAATCGTCAGAAGAGGCTCAGCGGATCCACCTGGAGGCGGACCGGGTCGGCGGCCTTTCGCGCGGTGCGCACGCCGGCCGCCGAGTGCAGCGCACCGGCCATCGCGGCCGCCCGGGCCCGCGGCACCCGGACCAGCATCCGCTCCCGCTCCCCGTCGGCCGGCACCGGGCCGAGCAGCTCGGCCTCGGCCGGGAGCCGGGCCTCCGCCAACAGGTCGGCCACCGCCGCCGGCGGCCCGGTCACGCTGGCCATCCGCACCGCCGGCGGGAAGCCCAGCTCCCGCCGTTCGGCC
>NZ_JBSGDY010000055.1:0-35258 GCF_053602615.1 Micromonospora sp. NPDC004336 | reverse complement strand
CGATCCTGGAGGCGGTGACCACCGTCGAGGGCGCCACCGGCCGGGCCGCGGCGCTGCCCGAGTGGCGGGTCGCCGGCAAGACCGGCACCGGCTGGCGGCTGGTCGACGGGCGCAAGCAGCCCGGCGAGGTGGCCTCCTTCATCGGCATGGCCCCGGCCGAGAACCCCCGCTACGTGATCGCGGTCTTCGCGCACACCCCCGCCGGCGGGGGCGGGGACATCGCGGCCCCGGCGTTCCGGGACATGATGCAGTTCACGCTGCGTCACTACGGGGTGCCGCCGAGTGGGGAGAAGGCCCCGAAGTTCACGGTCTATCCGCGCTGAGCGGTCACGCCGGGACATCATCGGTGAGTGCGGACGAACCACCGGGGCGGCTGTGCGGCCGGAACCGGACGACCGGGTAGGGTCTGACGCCGTGCCCGGCAATCCTCGTCCCCGTACCGTGATCGGCACCCGGCTCGGCGACCTCGCCGCGCGGATCGCCGTCGAACCCCCGGAGGGGGCCGCCGAGCTGGTGGTGACCGGGGTGACCCACGCCAGCCAGGAGGTCCGCCCCGGCGACCTGTACGCGGCCCTGCCCGGCGCCCGCCGGCACGGCGCGGAGTTCGCCGCCGGCGCGGCGGCGGCCGGCGCGGTGGCCGCGCTGACCGACCCGGCGGGCGCCCCGGCCGTGGCCGAGGCGGGCCTGCCGGCGCTGGTGGTCGCCGACCCCCGCGCGGTGCTGGGCGACCTCGCCTCGGCCGTCTACGGCGACCCGACCGAGGGGCTGACGGTGATCGGGGTGACCGGCACGGCCGGCAAGACCTCCACCGCCTACCTGGTCGAGTCCGGCCTGCGCGCCGCCGGCCACACCACCGGCCTGATCGGCACCGTGGAGACCCGCCTCGGCGACCTGGTGGTCGACAGCGTGCGCACCACGCCCGAGGCCACCGACCTGCACGCCATGCTGGCCGCCGCCCGCGAGCGCGGCGTCACCGCCCTGGTCATGGAGGTCTCCAGCCACGCCCTGGCGATGGGCCGGGTCGGTGGGGTCCGGTTCACCGTCGGCGGCTACACCAACTTCGGCTCCGATCACCTGGACTTCCACGCCGACTCGGCGGACTACTTCGCCGCCAAGGCGCAGCTGTTCGACGGCCGCTGCACGGTGGAGGTGCTCAACCACGACGACCCCGCGCTGCGGCCGCTCCACAAGCCGGCGACCGTGACCTACTCGGCGGCCGGCGACCCGGGCGCCACGTGGTGGGCCGACCAGGTCGGCGGCGACGGGTACGCGCAGCGCTTCACGCTGCACGGCCCGGACGGGCTGGCGCTGCCGACCGGGGTGGCGCTGCCGGGGCGGCACAACGTCGCCAACGCCCTGCTGGCCGTCGCCGTGCTGGTCGCCGCCGGGGTGGACCCGAAGACCGCCGCCGCCGGCGTGGCCGCCTGCGGCGGCGTGCCCGGCCGGCTGGAGCTGGTGGCCGCCCCCGGGCCGGTGCGCGGCGTCGTCGACTACGCGCACAAGGCGGACGCGATCGTGGCCGCGCTGGCCGCGCTGCGGGAGTACGGCGCCGGCCGGCTCGTCTGCGTGATCGGCGCCGGCGGCGACCGGGACCGGGGCAAGCGGCCGGTGATGGGCGCCGCCGCGGCGGAGGGAGCGGACGTGGTGCTGGTGACCGACGACAACCCGCGCACGGAGGACCCGGCGGCGATCCGCGCCGAGGTGCTGGCCGGCGCCCGGGGGGCCGGGACGACGGCCCGGATCGAGGAGGTGCCCGGCCGCCGGGCGGCCATCGACGCGGCGGTGCGGCTGGCCGAGCCGGGCGACGTGGTGGCGGTGCTGGGCAAGGGCCACGAGCGCGGCCAGGAGATCGGCGGCGAGGTGCACCCGTTCGACGACCGCACCGAGCTGGCCGACGCGCTGCGCGCCCGCTTCGCCGACCAGGCGGGTCAGCGGTGATCGCGCTCAGCCTGGCCGAGGTCGCCTCGGCGGTCGGCGGTCGGCTGGTCGCCGCCGACCCGGACGCCTCGGTCACCGGCCCGGTCGAGTTCGACTCCCGCAAGGTGCGCGCGGGCGCGCTCTTCGTGGCCTTCCCCGGGGAGAAGGTGGACGGGCACGACTACGCCGCCGGCGCGGTGGCCGCCGGCGCGGTGGCCGTGCTCGGCACCCGGGAGGTGCCCGGCGTGCCGATGGTGCTGGTCGACGACGCGTTGGCCGCGATGGGCCGGCTGGCCCGCGGGGTGGTCGACCGGCTGCCCGGCCTCACCGTGATCGGGCTGACCGGCTCGTCGGGCAAGACCACCACCAAGGACCTGATCGCCCAGCTCGCCGCGCGGCTCGGCCCGACCGTCGCCCCGCCCGGTTCGTTCAACAACGAGCTGGGGCACCCGTACACGGCGTTGCAGGCCGGTCCGGAGACGCGCTACCTGGTGATGGAGAAGGGCGCCCGCGGGGTGGGGCACGTGCGCTACCTGTGCGACGTGGTGCCGCCGCGGATCTCCGTGGTGCTCAACGTCGGGGTCGCCCACATCGGCGAGTTCGGCTCGGTGGAGACCATCGCGCTGGCCAAGGGCGAGCTGGTGGAGGCGCTGCCCGCTGACGGGCTGGCCGTGCTGAACGCCGACGACCCGCTGGTCGACGCGATGGCCTCGCGCACCGTCGCCCGGGTGATCCGCTACGGCGAGGCGGCGCACGCCGACGTGCGGGCCGAGGACGTGACGCTGGACGACCGGGGTCGGCCCGCGTACACCCTGGTCACCCCGGAGGGGAGCGCGCCGGTGCGGCTCGGGCTGACCGGCCGGCACCAGGTCGGCAACACCCTCGCCGCCGCGGCGGTGGCCCGCGAGCTGGGCATGCCCCTGACCGAGACGGCCGTCGCGCTGGGCGAGCTGGGGCTGGTCTCCACCCGCCGGATGGACGTCTTCGAGCGCGCCGACGGGGTGACCGTCATCGACGACTCGTACAACGCCAACCCCGCGTCGATGGCGGTCGCGCTGCGCGCGCTGGCCGGCATCGGGCGGGAGCGGCGCACCGTCGCGGTGCTCGGCTACATGGCCGAGCTGGGCCCGTTCGAACGCGACGGGCACGCCGAGGTCGGCCGGCTCGCGGCCGAGCTGGGCGTCGACCGGCTGCTCGTGGTGGGCGAGCCGGCCGCGCCGATCCACGAGGGCGCGACATCGGTAGGTGACTGGGGAGGAGAGTCGGTGCTGCTCACCGATCAGGCGGCGGCCGTCGAGGTGCTGCGGAGCGAGTTACGGCCGGGCGACGTCGTCCTGGTGAAGGGCTCCCGGTACCGCACGTGGGAGGTGGCCGACGCGCTGCGCGCCGACGCCGCGGGCGACGCGAAGGCGACGGGGGGCGGCGCCGCATGAGGGCGGTCATCGTCGCCATCGGCGTGGCCTTCCTGGTCTCGCTGCTCTGCACCCCGATCGCGATCAAGGTGTTCGCCCGGCTCAAGGCCGGCCAGCCGATCCGGTCGAACCTCGGGCTCGCCAGCAACGAGGGCAAGAAGGGCACGCCGACGATGGGCGGCGTGGTGTTCATCCTCGCCACGGTCATCGCGTACGTGGCCGGCCACCTGGCCCTCACCACCCTGCCGGACGCGCAGATCGCCCAGGTCGAGCCGACCATCACCGCGCTGGTGCTGCTGGGGCTGATGGTCTTCTCCGGCGCCGTCGGCTTCATCGACGACTTCCTGAAGGTGCGCAAGCGGCACAGCGGCGGGCTCAACAAGCGGGGCAAGCTGCTCGGCCAGATCCTGGTCGGCGCGGTCTTCGGCGTCGTGGCGCTCTACTTCCCGAGCACCATGACCGACGCGTCGGGCGCGGTGACCAACACCGAGACCGTCGGCAGCACCACGCTGAGCTTCATCCGGGACATCCCGGCGCTGGACGTCAGCAAGATCGGCGCGGTGATCATCTTCATCTTCGTGGTGATGGCCGCCACCAACGGCGTCAACCTCACCGACGGCCTCGACGGCCTGGCCACCGGCGCCTCGGTGATGGTCCTCGCGGCGTACGCGCTGATCGCGTTCTGGCAGTACCGGCACTGGTGCGCGGACCCGGACTACACCCAGGACTACTGCTACGCCGTCCGGGACCCGCTGGAGATCGCCCTGATCGCCGGCGCGGCGGCCGGTGCCTGCGTCGGCTTCCTGTGGTGGAACACCTCGCCGGCGCGGATCTTCATGGGTGACACGGGTGCGCTGGGTCTCGGCGGCCTGATCGCCGGCATGGCGATGTCCACCCGGACGATCCTGCTGCTGCCGATCATCGGCGGCCTGTTCGTGATCATCACGATGTCCGTGGTGATCCAGATCATCTCGTTCCGCACCACCGGCAAGCGGGTGTTCCGGATGTCGCCGCTGCAACACCACTTCGAGCTCGCCGGCTGGAGCGAGGTCAACATCGTGGTCCGGTTCTGGATCATCGCCGGCATCGGCGTGGCCATCGCGCTCGGCCTGTTCTACAGCGAGTTCCTCGCCAACATGACCTGAGCCGGCCGGTCGGTCGAGGCGGTCCTCGGCCCGGCCGGTCGGTCCCGTCGGGGCCCGGGCGCGTGTCGCCCGGGCCCCGCGCCGCGTCCGGGGGCGCCGACCGCGGACGGCGCCGCGCGCAAGCCCGACACGCCGACCGGCCGGTTGCGCCGGTGGCGACCCCGGGAAACCGCGATGATGGTCGGGTGGGGGAGGGCAGAGGAATCGAGGGCACGACAGAGGCGCCGCCCCGGCGGTCACCCGGAGCCAGCCGCGCGCGGGAGGCGTCCGCCGCGACGCGGGGGCCGGACGAGCCCGGGGGCCGGCCGCGCGGGGTGGCCGTCGCCGGTGGGCTGGCCGCGCTGCGCGGCCTGCTGGACCGCCCGCTGGCCTCCTACTACCTGCTGCTGTCCAGCGCCGGCCTGCTGCTGCTGATCGGCCTGACGATGGTCTTCTCGGCGACCAGCGTCCGCGAGTACGCCGAGGGCGGCAACGCCTTCGCCGCGCTCACCAAGCAGGCGATCTTCGCGGTGATCGGCATCGTCGCCTTCTGGGCCTGTCAGCGGCTGCCGGCCAAGACCTACCGGGTGCTCGGCCGGCCGCTGCTGTTCACCGCCGTCGGCCTGCTGCTGGTGCTCAACGTGCTGCTCGCGTACGCCCGGCTGACCGGCCAGGACTCGGCCCGGATCGGTCCGGTCGAGGCCCGGCTGCTGTGGCTCTTCGTCGGCGGCATCCAGGTGCAACCCTCCGAGTTCGCGAAGTTCGCGCTGGTGCTCTGGGGGGCGCACGTGATCGCCCGCAAGGGCGCCGCGCTGGGCTGGTGGCGCGAGCTGGCCACGCCGCTGTTCCCCGTCGTCGGCCTGCTCTTCGTCCTGGTCGGCTACAACGACCTCGGCACGATGCTCTGCCTGCTCGCCGTGGTGGTGGGGCTGCTCTGGGCGGCCGGGGTGCGGATGCGGGTCTTCGGCACGCTCTCCGTGCTCGGGCTGGTCGGCGTCGGCCTGCTGATCGCCGTCGCCTCGCTGGGCGCCGGCTCCGGGGAGCGGGGCGAGGAGAACTACCGCTTCGCCCGGCTGATGTCGTTCTTCAACCCGCCCGCGCCGGACGAGTGCAAGCTCGAGGGCTGCTACCAGATCTACCAGGGGCGGCTGGCCATCGAGCACGGCGGCTGGTTCGGCGTCGGGCTCGGCAAGTCCAGCCTCAAGTTCGGCTGGCTGCCCGAGGCGCACAACGACTTCATCTTCGCGATCATCGCCGAGGAGCTGGGCGTGATCGGCTGCGTGGTGGTGCTCAGCCTCTTCGCCGTGCTGGCCTACACCGGGCTGCGGATCGCCCGCCGGGTCGACGACCCGTTCCGCCGGCTGGCGGCCGCCGCGGCGACCACCTGGCTGGTCAGCCAGGCCGTGATCAACATCGGCGGGGTGGTCGGGCTGCTGCCGATCACCGGCCTGCCGCTGCCGTTCATCTCCGACGGCGGAAGCGCCCTGGTCGTCACGCTCGCCGCGATCGGGATGCTCGCCTCCTTCGCCCGCGCCGAACCCGACGCCGCCAGAGCGCTGCATGCCCGTCCGCCGGCCCGATGGGTCCGACTACTCTGGGCCCCGTTGCCGCCGCTTCCCGGGCGGCGTCGCCGCCCGGCGTCGCCCCCGGCTGCCCGAGGGTCCGTGCCCCGGTCGCGCCAGCGGCGGCCCGACGACCAGGCCGCACCGCGCGGGGTCCGGCTCGCCCGGACCCGCCGCGGGTCGGCGGACGAGAGGAGACGTTGATGGGTCCGCTGCGTTCGGTGGTGCTCGCGGGAGGTGGCACCGGGGGGCACATCTACCCGCTGCTCGCCTTCGCCGACTGCCTGCGCCGACACGACCCCGGCGTCCGGATCACCTGCCTGGGCACACCCAAGGGCCTGGAGAACGAGCTGATCCCGCCGCAGGGCTACGACCTGCGGCAGATCCCGGCCTACCAGCTGCCCCGGTCGGTCAACATGAACCTGGTCAAGACCCCGGGCCGGATGTGGACGGCGGCCCGCGCGGCGGGCAAGGTGATCGACGAGGTGCGCGCCGACGTGGTCGTCGGCTTCGGCGGGTACGTCTCGGTGCCGGCCTACCTCGCCGCCTGGCGGCGCGAGCTGCCGATCGTGATCCACGAGGTGAATGTGCCGCCGGGAGTGGCCAACCGGCTCGGCATGAAGTTCACCCGGCACGTGGCGGTCGGCTTCCCGCACCAGCCCGCCCAGGCCGAGGCGCTGCGCGACGCGCGGGTGGTCGGCGTGCCCCTGCGCCGCGGCATCGCCGGGCTGGACCGGGCCGCCATGCGCAACGCGGCGCGGGCCCACTTCGGGCTCCGCCCCGACCTGCCGGTGCTCTTCGTCGCCGGCGGCTCGCAGGGCGCCCGGTCGATCAACCTCGCGGTGGCCGGGGCCGCCAAGGAGCTGGCGCGCAACGGGGTGCAGGTGCTGCACGTCATCGGCGCCCGCAACGAGCCGGTGCCGGTCCCCACCGACCTGCCGGTGCCGTACGTGACGCTGCCCTACCTCAGCGAGATGGAGGCCGGCTACGCCGCCGCCGACCTGATGCTGGGCCGGGGCGGGGCGATGACCTGCGCCGAGGTGGCCGCGATCGGGCTGCCCACCATCTACGTGCCCTATCCGCACAGCAACCAGGAGCAGAAGCGCAACGCGCTGCCCGTGGTGGAGGCCGGCGGCGGGCTGCTCGTCGACGACGCCGAGCTGACCCCGGACTGGGTCGAGCGGACGGTCATCCCGCTGATCCGCGACCCCCACCGGCTGCACGCGATGGGCGCCGCCGCGGCCGGGTACGGGCGTCGCGACGGCGACGAGGCGCTGCTCAACTTCGTCTACGAGGCGGTGGCCCGGTGAGCGCGAGGAGTGCGGCGCAGCGGAGCCCCGCAGTCGCGAACTACGGTGCTCCGGTGAGCGCGAGGAGTGCGGCGCAGCGGAGCCCCGCAGTCGCGAACTACGGTGCTCCCGTGAGCGCGAGGAGTGCAGCGCAGCGGAGCCCCGCAGTCGCGAACTACGGTGCTCCCGTGACCGGGCGCGCCGCTACGGGAAGGTACTCGGCATGAACACCGCACAGTTCACCCCGGCCGGCACGCTCACCGCGGAGGACCTGGGCACGATCCACCTGATCGGGGTGGGCGGGGTCGGCATGAGCGGCCTGGCCCGGCTCTTCCTCACCCGGGGCCTCCGGGTCTCCGGCAGCGAGCTGCGGGAGTGGCCCTCGCTGGCCGGCATGCGCGCTCTCGGCGGCACCATCCACATGAGTCACGAGGCGTCCAACCTCGACGGCGTCGACACGGTCGTCTACTCCTCGGCCATCCCGCAGGACCACCTGGAGATGGTGGAGGCGCGCCGGCGCGGCCTGCGCGTGCTGCACCGTTCCGAGGCCCTCGCGGCGGCGATGACGGGCCGCCGGACGGTCGCGGTCGCCGGCACCCACGGCAAGACCACCACGACCTCGATGGTCACCATGGTGCTCCAGCAGGCCGGGCAGGATCCGTCCTTCGTCATCGGCGGGGAGATCTCGGAGGTCGGCTCCGGGGCCCACCACGGCAGCGGCGAGTACTTCGTGGTCGAGGCCGACGAGAGCGACCGCTCCTTCCTGATCTACCGCCCGTACGTGTCGATCATCACCAACATCGAGGCCGACCACCTCAACACCTACGGCGACCTCGCCAACCTGGAGGCGGCCTTCGCCGACTTCGCCCGGCTGACCGACCCGGACGGCTTCATCATCACCTGCGCCGACGACGCCGGCGGGCGGCGGCTGGCCGAGACGCTGCGCGCCGAGGGGCGGCGGGTGCACACGTACGGCGAGGCGGCCGACGCCGACCTGCGGCTGACCGACGTCGCCTCCTCCGCCCGGGGCGTCCGCTACCTGGCGGGCATCGACGGCCGGTCGCTGGGCGAGTTCCGGTTGCCGGTGCCGGGGCGGCACATGGGGCTCAACAGCGCCTCGGCGGTGCTGGCCGCGTACCTGCTGGGGCTGCCGCTGGAGGCGGCCGAGGCCGCGCTCGCGGCGTTCCCCGGCGTGCGGCGGCGCTTCGAGCGCAAGGGCGTCGCGGACGACGTGCTGGTCTACGACGAGTACGCCTACCACCCGACCTCGATGACGCTGGCGTTGCAGACGCTGCGCGAGGTGGCCGGGGAGGGTCGACTGATCGTGGTGTTCCAGCCCTACCGGCTCTACCGCACCCGCGACCTGCAGGCGGAGATCGCCGAGGCACTGGCCATCGCCGACGAGCTGGTGCTGCTGGAGGTCTTCGGGCCGGGCGAGCTGCGCCAGCCGGGGGAGGGCTCGGCGGCGCTGGCCGAGGCGGTGCCGCTGCCGGCGGAGCGGAAGGTCTTCGTCGACTCCTGGGAGGCGGCGCCGGCCGAGGTGGCCCGGCGCGCCCGGCCCGGCGACGTCGTGGTGACCATGGGCGCCCCGCCCATCTCGCTGATGGGGGACCAGCTGCTGGACGCGCTCTCGGCGCGCGCGGCCGACCCGGCGGCGCCGGCGGGCACCACGCCCGGCGGGGAGGCCGGCGGGGCGACGCCCATCGGCGGCACCGTTCCGGGCATCGGCGGCGCGGTCCCGGACGGCGCGGCGCCCGCGGCCGGATGAGCCCCGGTCCGACGCGCGGGCGCACCACCGGCGCGGACGGCGGTGGCCGGCGAGGCCCGGTGCGCCGATGGCAGCTGGTCCGGGCCGGCAGCGACGCCGTCCCCGCCTCGACCCGGCGGTTCATGGCCCGGGCCCGGCAGCGCCGGATGCGCGCCGCGCTGCCGTGGGCGATCGCCGCCGGCGTGCTCGGCCTGGCCGGGCTGGTCGCCTGGGCGCTGCTCGGCACCGGCCTGTTCGGGGTGCGCGAGGTCCGGGTGGAGGGCGCCGAGCTGGTCAGCGCGGTGCAGGTGCGGGACGCGGCCGCGGTGCCCGACGACGCCCCGCTGGCCCGGGTGGACCTGGCCGCCACCGCGCGCCGCGTCGGCGGGCTGCCGGCGGTGGAGCGGGCCGTGGTGACCCGGGACTGGCCGGACGCGCTGGTGGTCCGGGTGACCGAGCGCACCGGGGTGGCGGTGGTGCCGCGCGGGGAGCAGTTCCTCGTCGTCGACGGGGCGGGCGTGGTGTTCCGGACCGTGCCCCGGCCGCCGGACGGCCTGCCGGTGGTCCGGCTCGCCGAGCCGGGGCCCGACGACGGGGCGACCCGGGCCGCCCTGGAGGTGCTGACCGTGCTCACCCCGGAGCTGCGCGCCGAACTGGTGGACGTGACCGTCGAGGGGCTGGCCCGGATCAAGCTCCGGCTGCGCGGCGACCGGGTGGTGGTCTGGGGGGACGCGACGCGGGGGCCGGACAAGGCGCGCGTCGCCACCGCCCTGCTCGACCGGAAGGCCGAGACGATCGACGTGAGCGCGCCGGACGTGGTGACCCTGCGGTGACCGGCGCCCCGCTCCCGCTGGCGCGACGTGACCCACCCCGCTCCCCGGGCGACACGCCGTGCGGGTCCTTGGTTCCCGGCGTGGGGGCGCTTACGTTGCCCCGAAGGGGATCAGTGGTTGACATAACTGTAAGCCTCTAGTAGAGGGTGAGGGTTTGAGCCTGATCCTCGCTGGTGACAGCTGTCGTCGGCCGCTGGTCTGGCCAAGCCGTACCCGGTCGGCCCATGCCAATCTCGAAGGGAAAGGACCGAGGATGACACCTCCGCACAACTACCTGGCGGTCATCAAGGTCGTCGGCATCGGTGGCGGCGGCGTCAACGCCGTCAACCGGATGATCGAGGTTGGGCTCAAGGGCGTCGAGTTCATCGCGATCAACACCGACGCGCAGGCGCTGCTGATGAGCGACGCCGACGTCAAGCTCGACGTCGGCCGGGAGCTGACCCGCGGGCTCGGCGCCGGCGCCAACCCCGACGTCGGCAAGAACGCCGCCGAGGACCACCGCGACGAGATCGAGGAGGTGCTCAAGGGTGCCGACATGGTCTTCGTGACCTGCGGCGAGGGCGGCGGCACCGGCACCGGCGGGGCGCCCGTGGTGGCGAACATCGCGCGCAAGCTCGGCGCGCTGACCATCGGCGTGGTGACCCGACCGTTCTCGTTCGAGGGCAAGCGCCGCCAGGTGCAGGCGGAGTCCGGGATAGACGAGCTGCGCAACCAGTGCGACACGCTCATCGTCATCCCCAACGACCGGCTGTTGGCGCTCGGCGACCGCAACATCAGCATGATGGACGCGTTCCGCACCGCCGACCAGGTCCTGCTCTCCGGCGTCCAGGGCATCACCGACCTGATCACCACCCCGGGTCTGATCAACCTGGACTTCGCCGACGTCAAGAGCGTGATGAGCGGCGCGGGCAGCGCGCTGATGGGCATCGGCAGCGCGCGCGGCGAGAACCGCGCCGTCGAGGCGGCCGAGGCGGCCATCTCCAGCCCGCTGCTGGAGCAGAGCATGGACGGCGCGCGCGGCGTGCTGCTCTCCATCGCCGGCGGTTCCGACCTGGGCCTGTTCGAGATCAACGACGCGGCCCAGCTCGTCACCGACGCGGCGCACCCGGACGCCAACATCATCTTCGGCGCGGTCATCGACGACGCCCTCGGCGACGAGGTGCGGGTCACCGTCATCGCGGCGGGCTTCGACGGCGGCGCGCCGGCGTACAAGGCGGCCGAGCCGGCGACCCGCAAGCCCAACCAGAACCAGCCGGCGCAGCCCAACCCGCCGGTCGCGCCGCCGGCCACCATGCCGCCCCCGCAGCAGTCGCCCCGCCGGGTGCTCTTCGACGACGTCGACGTGCCCGACTTCCTCAAGAACGGTTCCTGAGTTCCGCCGATGACCGACAGCCCAGCCACGGTGCGCCCGGACCGGCGCGCCGAACTCGCGGCCGGCCTGGCCCGCGTACGGTCCCGGATCGCGCAGGCGTGTGCCGACGCGGGACGGGACACCTCCGAGGTCACCATGATCGCGGTGACCAAGACCTATCCGGCCGGGGACGTGGTGGCCCTGGCCGGTCTCGGCGTGCTCGACGTGGGGGAGAACCGCGACCAGGAGGCGTCGCCCAAGGCGGCCGAGGTGGCCGCGGCCGGGGTGACGCCCCGCTGGCACTTCATCGGGCAGTTGCAGCGCAACAAGGCCCGGTCGGTCGTCCGCTACGCCGACGCGGTGCACTCCGTCGACAGTGCCCGGCTGGCCGGGGCGCTGGACCGGGCCTCGGTGGCCGGCCGCGACCGGCCGCTGGACGTGCTGGTCCAGGTCAGCATCGACGGCGACGCGGCCCGGGGCGGGGCGCTGCCGGGCTCGGCCGATCCGGACGCCGGCCTCGACGCGGTGGCCGAGGCGGTGGCGGGCGCCGAGGCACTGCGGCTGACCGGCCTGATGGCGGTGGCGCCGCTGGGCTGGGAGCCGGAGCGGGCGTTCGCCCGGTTGGCCGAGGTGGCCGCCGGGTTCCGGACGCTCCATCCGCGAGCCGGGGCGCTCTCCGCCGGCATGAGCGGCGACCTGGAGATCGCCGTCCGATACGGCGCGACACATGTCCGCGTGGGCAGCGCGTTGCTCGGAATGCGTCCCACGCTGCGGTAGCCTGACCGTGAGAGAGCAAATTACATCTGTGTTGTTTGAAGGGGCGGCGTCCCGTCATCGGGGGTCGTGGCGTGCGACGCGAATCGCGCGCCAGGGGATTGCCGCACCGGTCCGGTGGGCAGAAGTGGTCCACTCGCGACAAGCGACACGGCACGGGGGCGCGTGCCGCACGGCGGACGGGAAGGGCGCGGGATGGGTGCACTGCGCAAGGCGGGGGTCTGGCTCGGTCTGGTCGAAGAGGACGACGAGCGGGCCTACGACGACGGTGGCTACGAAAAGGGTGGCTACCGCGATTCACGCTACCGGCAGAGCCGGTACTCGGAGGAGTTCGCCGACGACGAGGAGGACGACTCCGAGGAGCCGCCGGCGCCCCGGTCCCGGCTCGGCGACCGCGGCCGGCTCTCCGAGCGGGTCGCCTCCCGCGCGTCGGACGCCGAGCGGGCCGACGCCGACCGCCCGGAGCGGGCGGAGCGGTCCAGCGTCCGCTCCATCACCCGGTCGACGGCCGGCGAGACCAGCGGGGCGCTGACCTACCACACCCGGGACAACCTGGCCCTGGCGCCGCAGACCCAGCCGCGTGAGCGGGCGGTGGTCGCCGAGGAGGAGCAGCGCTACCAGATCACGACGCTGCACCCGACTACCTACCGTGAGGCGCGCACCATCGGCGAGCACTTCCGCGACGGCGTACCGGTGATCATCAACCTCACCGAGATGGACGAGGCGGACGCGCGCCGGCTCGTCGACTTCGCCGCCGGTCTGGCGTTCGGCCTGCGCGGTACGATCGAGCGCGTGACCAATCGGGTGTTCCTGCTCTCACCGGCCAACGTCCAGGTCACCGCGGAGGACAAGGCCAAGATCGCCGAGGGCGGCTTCTTCAGCCTGAGCTAGCCCCGCCCGAACCGAGGGACGTCGCCTGTCGTGTTGTCGATCGTGCTGCAAGTGCTGTACCTGGTGCTCTATGTCTTCCTCATCACCCTGCTCGCCCGGTTCGTCCTGAGCGCCGTCCTGCAGTACGGCCGGCGCTGGCAACCGGGGCGCGGGGCATCGGTGGGGCTGGAAATCGTGTGGAGCGTCACTGATCCCCCTCTCAACGCGTTGAGGCGTGTGATCCCTCCGTTGCGAATTGGTACCGTGAGCATCGACCTGGCCTCACTTGTGCTCCTGGTTATCCTGTTCGTGCTGATGGAGTTCGTGTTGAGGCGGTCGATCATGAGCCTTGGCTGATGACCGACGCGCTTTCGCGGCCGCAACTGACCCGAGGAGTTTCGATGCCGCTGACCCCGGCCGACGTCCACAACGTCGCCTTCAAAAAGCCGCCGATCGGCAAGCGGGGGTATGACGAGGAGGAGGTCGACGCCTTCCTGGACGAGGTCGAGCGAGAGCTTGCCCGTCTCATCGAGGAGAACAACGAGCTGCGTGCCCAGGTGGAGCGCGGCGGCCGTGGCGGCGCCCCCGCCGGCCCCGGCGGCGACGCCCGTCTCGCGGCGGAGCTCAACGATGTCAAGGCCCAGCTCGACCGGGTGCAGCGCGACAAGGCGGCGGCCGAGCAGGCCGCCCGGGCGATGCAGGCGGAGCTGGAGCAGGTCCGCTCGACCGGTGGGCCGGCGGTCGTCGGCGACGGCGAGCAGCAGGCGCTGCGGGTGCTGATGATGGCCCAGCGGACCGCCGACGACCACGTCTCCGACGCCCGTCGCGAGGCCGACCAGCTGCTCACCGAGGCCCGCACCAAGGCCGAGGAGGTCACCCGCGAGGCCCGCGCCAAGGCCGACGCCCTCGAGCGTGACGCGCGCCAGCGGCACCAGGAGGCCATGGGCGGCCTGGACGCCAAGCGCACCGCGCTGCAGAAGCACATCGAGGAGCTCAAGCAGTTCGAGCGGGAGTACCGTACCCGCCTCAAGGCCTACCTGGAGAGCCAGCTGCGCGACCTCGACGGCCGCGGCCAGGGCCTGGAGGTCGAGATGACCCGTGGCGAGGGCAGCCGGGCGGCCGGCGGCAACGGCCTCGCCACCGCCGGTCTCGCCGGTTCCTACGGCGGCGGCGGTCGCTCCGGCGCTCTCGAAGCCGGTCGCTGATCACCGGTCGGCGACCGTCGCACCGTGACGGTCGCCGACCGCCCCTCATCAGTACGACGCGGCGGGGGTGAGCCGTGATAGTCGCGAGTCTCCTGCTCATCCTCGTCGCGGTCGTACTGCTGGTGGCCGGCCTGGCCGGGGGCTCCAGCGTTCTTCTCGTCGTCTCGATCGCGGCCAGCCTGCTGGCCGCCGTCGCGCTGGTCGTGGGCGCCCGCCAGGCGGCCGCCGACCGGGCGGCGGCGGAGCGGCCGCAGCGGCCGTCCCGCACGGCGACCCCACCGGCCGACCCGTCCTTCGCGTACGGGCCGCCGGTGGAGCCGGAGATCCCCGTCCAGCATGTTCCCCCGACGATCGACGCCGACGGCCCCGGGTGGCGGCAACCGCCCGAGCCGTCGGCGACCGATGTCGGGGCCCCGGTCGTCGGGCCCGGCATGGTCCTCGCGGCCGACGACGACGAGCCGGGCACGCAGGACGTCCCGCCCGCGGCGGCCGCCCTGGTGGCCCGGCTCGACGCCGAGGTGCGGGTGGTCGACGGGCGCCCCCGCTACCACCTCGCCGACTGCGCCCACCTCGTGGGCCGCGACCACGAGCCGCTGCCGGTCGCCGAGGCCGTCGAACTCGGCTTCACCCCCTGCGCCCACTGCGCACCGGACACCGCCCTGCTCGCCGACGCGGGCCGGAGCTGAGCGACCCGGTGACGACGGACGACACGCTGACCGTGGCGGTCCGGGTGAAGCCCGGCTCCGCCCGCGCCCGCGTCGGCGGCCGGTACGACGGTCCGCACGGTCCCGCCCTGGTGGTCGCGGTGAACGCGCCGGCCGTGGACGGCCGGGCCACCGAGGCGGCGCGGCGGGCGCTGGCCGACGCGCTCGGCGTGCGGCCGGCGGCGGTGTCGCTGCGGGTCGGCGCGGCCAGCCGCGACAAGCTCTTCACGGTCGAGGGTCGCGCCCCGGAGCTGACCGAGGCGCTGCGCCGGCTGCGCGACGGGGCCGCCGGGTGACGCACGCCCGGGCCAGGCGACAGTGACGCCGGGGCTGGATCTCGCGCTGCTGCTGGGCGCGGCCGTCCTGCTGGTCGCGGTCGGGGCGGTGCGGCTCTCCACCCGGCTAGGCGTGCCGAGCCTCCTGGTCTACCTCGCGCTCGGCGTCGCGATCGGCGAGACCGGCCTGGGCATCCGCTTCGACGACGCGGAGCTGACCCGCACCCTCGGCTTCTGCGCGCTCATCGTGATCATCGCCGAGGGTGGGCTGACGGCGCGGTGGAGCACGCTGCGCCCGGTGCTCGGGCTCGCCGCCCTGCTCTCCACCGTCGGCGTGGTGGTGAGCATCCTGGTCGTCGGCGTCGCCGTACACCTGCTGCTCGGGTTGGACTGGCGGCTGGCCCTGCTCTACGGCGCGGTGCTCTCCTCCACCGACGCGGCGGCGGTCTTCGCCACGCTGCGCCGGCTGCGCCTGCCGCCCCGCCTGGTGGCCACCCTGGAGGCCGAGTCGGGGATGAACGACGCCCCGGTCGTGCTGCTGGTGGTGCTGCTCTCCCGGGAGGGGGTGACCCACCCGTGGTGGTACGAGACCGCACTGGTCAGCTACGAGCTGGGCGTCGGCGCGGCCGTGGGCCTGGCGGCCGGCGTCGGCGGGCGCTGGGCGTTGCGGCACGCCGCGCTGCCGTCGGCGGGGCTCTACCCGATCGCGGCGGTCGGGCTGACGGTGTTCGCCTACGCCGCCGGGGCGGTGCTGCACGCCTCGGGCTTCCTCGCCGTGTACGTCGCCGGGGTGATCCTCGGCAACGCCCGGCTGCCGCACCGGCAGGCGATCCTCGGCTTCGCCGACGGGCTGGCCTGGCTGGCGCAGATCGGGCTGTTCGTGCTGCTCGGGCTGCTCGTCACGCCGGGCCGGCTGGGCTCGGCGGTGCTGCCGGCGGTGGTCGCCGGGCTGGCGCTGGTGCTGCTCGCCCGGCCGCTGTCGGTGGCGGCGTCCGCGCTGCCGTTCCGGTTCGGCCTGCGCGAGCAGGCGTTCCTGTCCTGGGCGGGGCTGCGCGGCGCGGTGCCGATCGTGCTCGCGACCATTCCGCTGTCGGAGCGGGTGCCCGGCGCCGACCGCCTCTTCGACTCGGTCTTCGTCCTGGTGGTGATCTTCACGCTGCTCCAGGCGGGGACGCTCGCGCCGGTGGCCCGCCGGCTGCGGGTGACCGCTCCGGCCGAGGCGGCGGAGATCCGGGTGGAGACCGCCCCGCTGGAGCGGATGCGCGCCGACCTGCTCCAGGTGGAGGTGCCGCCCGGCTCGCGGCTGGCGGGTGTGCACGTCGACGAGTTGCGGCTGCCGCCGGGTGCCTCGGTGACGCTGGTGCTGCGCGACGGGACGGGCGTGGTGCCCGGCCCGGACTTCCGGCTGAAGACGGGCGACAGCCTGCTGATCGTGGCGACCGCCGGGGTACGCGACGAGGCGGAGCGGCGGCTGCGGGCGGTGAGCCGGCGCGGCCGACTGGCCCGCTGGTTTGGCGAGTACGGCGAGGATCGCGACGGCTGATCTGCTAGCGTTCCCTTTGTCCCGATAAGGCATAAGTCGGGGCCGAACGGCGGTGCGTCGGTGCGGCACGTTGTCGGACGCCTGTACGTTCCGTATTCTTGCGAATCTCCGGAGTGCGCGGCCCCTTCGCCGCGCGCCCGTTTTGTACCTGGGGTGCGCCGGTGCCGGCGGCCCCTGTCCAGGTGCCGCGGCCCGCCGCGGTCCCGTGGCCGAGGGAGCGACGATGGCGAAGCCAGCCGACACCAGGACCGCCGGCCGCAAGCCGGTGGCGAAGGCCACCCGCAGCGCGGCGGAGACCGAGAAGATCCGGGCGGCTCTGGCGGCGCGACGTGACGAGTTGCGCGGCGAGTACGATCAGACGCTGAGCGAGATCACCGAGCTGCAGCGCGACCGGCTGACCGACTCGGCCGGGGACGACCAGGCCGACACCGGGACCAAGACGTTCGAGCGGGAGCAGGAGATCTCCCTCGCCAACAGCATCCTGGAACGGATCACGCAGGTCGAGCGGGCGTTGGAGCGGCTCGACGAGGGTGGTTACGGCTGGTGCGAGCGGTGCGGCAACCCGATCCCGGTGGAGCGGCTCGCCGCGTTCCCGTCGGCCACCCTCTGCGTGACCTGCAAGCAGCTGGAGGAGCGGCGCTGAGGCCCGCTCCCCGGCGGCCATGGGAGGCGGCGCGCGAGCGCCGCCGCGAGCGTCGATGGGGAGCAGATGTCCGAAGCACCGCCCGCCGAGCCCGGCGGCGCTGAGCCGGGTGGCGGCACGGCCCGCCGCCGGGCCGTCGCCGTCCTGCTCGGCGTCGCGTCGACCGCCCTCGTGGCCGACGTGGCCACCAAGCACCTCGCCCTGGCCACCCTCTCCGACCGGGAGCCGGTCGAGTTGCTCGGCGGGGCGGTCTACCTCACCCTCACCCGCAACAGCGGCGCGGCCTGGAGCATCGGCTCCGACCACACCTGGGTCTTCCCGCTGATCACCATCGGCGTGGTCGGCTGGATCCTCTGGATGGCCCTGCGGCTGCGCTCGCTGCCCTGGGCGATCTCGCTGGGCCTGGTGCTGGGCGGGGCGCTCGGCAACCTCACCGACCGGATCTTCCGCGCCCCGGGCTGGTTCGTCGGGCACGTGGTGGACATGGTCAGCCTCTTCGACCCGTACGGCCGGGTCTGGCCGGTGTTCAACCTGGCTGACAGCGCCCTGGTCTGTGGCGTGGTGCTCGCCGTCGCGCTCGAGCTGACCGGCCGCCAGCGCGACGGCAGCCGGATCGGCAAGGACGAGCCGGCGAAGCCGGCGGCGCCCGCCGACGCCGGGCAGCGGGGGCCGGCATGACCTCCGCCTTCGCCGCCGGCGGCGACCAGCGCTCCCTGCCCGTCCCCGACGGCCTCGACGGCAGCCGGCTCGACCAGGCCGTGTCGCGTCTCTTCGGGCTCTCCCGCACCGCCGCCGCGGCCCTGGTCGACGCCGGCGACGCCCTGGTCGACGGGGTCGCCCGGGCCAACTCCTACAAGGTCAAGGCCGGCTCCTGGCTGGAGGTGACCCTGCCCGCGCCGGCCGCCCCGCCCGCCGTGGTGCCGCAGGCGGTGCCCGGGCTGCGGGTGGTGTACGCCGACGACGACATCGTGGCGGTGGACAAGCCGGTCGGGGTCGCCGCCCACCCGAGCCCTGGCTGGACCGGCCCCACCGTGATCGGCGCGCTGGCCGCCGTCGGGCACCGCATCTCCACCAGCGGCGCCGCCGAGCGGCAGGGCGTGGTGCACCGGCTCGACGTGGGCACCACCGGGATCATGGTGGTGGCCAAGAGCGAGCAGGCCTACACCGCGCTGAAGCGGGCGTTCAAGTACCGCGAGGTGGAGAAGCGCTACCACGCCGTGGTGCAGGGGCACCTCGACCCGCTGCGCGGCACGGTCGACGCCCCGATCGACCGGCACCCCACCCACGACTACCGCTGGGCGGTGGTCTCCGGCGGCAAGCCCAGCATCACCCACTACGACACGGTCGAGGCGTTCCCGGCGGCGAGCCTGGTCGACGTCCGGCTGGAGACCGGCCGCACCCACCAGATCCGCGTGCACTTCTCCACCCTGCGCCACCCGTGCGTGGGCGACCTCACGTACGGCGCGGACCCCACCCTCTCCGCCCGCCTGGGCCTGACCCGGCAGTGGCTGCACGCCCGCTCGCTGAGCTTCCTGCACCCGCGGACGGGAGACGAGGTGCGCTTCGTCAGCGACTACCCGGAGGACCTGGCCCGGGCGCTGGAGATCCTGCGCGACTGAGCGGCTGCCCGGCCGGCCCGGCCGCCCGCGAGGGCTGCCGTCGCCGGGCGGGCGGGGCGCGGCGTGGGCGAAAGGTCGGAACCCGCACTTCGGGTGACGGATTCGTCACCGTCTTTGGCCGGGGCCGGCGCCGGTAGGAATCCCGCCGCCGGCCCGCCCCACCTCGGCGGACGCGACCGCCGGGGGCGTCGCGGAGCCGGCCGGGTGCCGGTGGGCAGGACCGGAGGTGCGCGGACGGGTGTGGTCCGAATAGGGTTTCGTTCGTAGCCTGTCAGGCGGACGTCGATGGCGCTGGGAGGGCGAGCCGTGGAGGGCAGCGAGACCGGCTGGGCGCGGCCGGCCGAACCAGCACCGCGGTGGCGGGCGCTGCTCGACCGCGCCCGGCACGCCGGTCGCCCGGCCGAGCAGGCCGAGACCGACCGGCACGCCGCGCCGCCGCCGGTCCCGCCGGAGCCGCTGCCCCGCCGCTCGTCGGGCAACGGCTACGCCGCGCGGGTGCCGGCCATCGGCCGGGCGCCCGAGCCGCCGTACGCCGCCGAGCCCGGGGGGTACGCCCCCGAGCCCGGCCCGCGAAGCCACGACGCGGAGTACGGCCGCCGGGTCGACGCGGGCTACCGCGCCGAGGCCACCTACCGGGTCGAGCCGGCCTACCGGGTGGATCCCGCCGAGCCGGCCTATCGGGTGGAGCCCGTCGACCCGGCCTCCCCCGCCGACCCGGGCTACGCGGCCGACGCGGGCTATACGGCCGAGCCGGGCTACGCGGCCGACGCGGGCTACGCGGCCGAGCCGGACTACCGCCTGCCGCCAGCCCACCAGCCCGAGCCGCCGCCCGTCGTGCCGGCGCAGCGGCGCCGGCGCGAGCCCGTCGAGTCCCGCTACGCGCTGCTGGACAACGGCTACCGGCACGAGCCGCCCCCGGCCGAGTCCCGGTACACCCCCCTGCTGGACGGCGGCTACCGGCCGGAGCCCGCCTACCAGCCCGAGCCCGCCTACCAGCCCGAACCCACCTACCAGCCGGAGCCCGCCTACCAGCCACCGGCGCCGCCCGCCGCTCCCGTGGCCGCCAGCTACGCGGGCCGGGTCGAGTGGCGCCCGCGCGGCGCGGAGAGCGAGGCGGAGCGCGCCGCCGGGGTGCTCCGCCGCGACCTGGGCACCCCCCGGGTGCTCGCGTTCGCCAACCCCAAGGGCGGGGTGCACAAGACCACCGCCACCGTGCTGGCCGCCGCGACCGTCGGCAGCGTGCGCGGGCGGGGCGTGCTGGCGTGGGACGACAACGAGCTGCGCGGCACCCTCGGGCTGCGCGCCGGCAGCGCCCGGCACGCCCGCACCATCCGGCACCTCGTCAGCGACCTCGCGCACATCGAGATCAAGGAGGGGCCGGAGCTGCTGGAGCACCTGGACGACTACCTGCGGCACGCCTCCGACGGCTCGTACGACGTGCTGGCCGGCGAGGAGAGCCCCCGGTTCGCCCAGCGGCTCGACCAGTTCACCGTCCGGCGGGTGCTGGAGCTGCTGCGCCGCACCCACGACGTGGTCTGCGTGGACACGGGCAACAACGTGGAGAGCGCCAACTGGCGCACCGTCATGCAGGCGGCCGACCAGCTCGTGGTCACCACGGTGCCGCGCGAGGACGCCGCGTTCAGCGCCGACTGGATGCTGGACCTGCTGCACGAGGTGGGCATGGGCGAGCTGGCCGACAACGCCGTCACCCTGATCTCCTGCCCCACGCCGGGCCGCTCGCCGTTGCAGGACGACCTGGAGCGGCACTTCGCCACCCGCACCCGGGCCGTCGCCGTCGTGCCGTACGACCCGGCGCTGGAGACCGGCTCCTCGATCGAGTACCACCAGCTCCAGCAGGAGACCCGGCAGGCGTGGCTGAGGGCCGCGGCGGTGATGCTGGAACCGTTCGCCCGGTGAGCGGGTGTGCCGCCACCGGCCACCCACGCCGCCGTCCGGCCTGAGAGGATCACCGGGTGAGCGCGGACACCCCCGAACCCGACCGGCCCGGCCGCCGCACCGACGAGCCGGGCGTCCCCGCGCCGGCGGCACCGGCGGAGCCCGCCGCGCCGTCCCCGAGCGCCCCCGCCGACCCGTACGCCTCGCCCGGTGCGGGCCCGTACGGCGCCCGCGAGTCCGGCGACCCGCCCGCCCCGTGGGGCCATGGAGCGCCCCACCCGCACGAGGCCCCCGGCGCCGCCCAGTACGGCCCGGCCCACGGCGCCGCCCAGTACGGCCCGGCCCACGGCGGCGGCCCCTACGGCCCGGCCTACGGGGTCGGCCAGCCGGTCCCGCCGGCCGAGCCGGAGCTGCCGCGCCGCCGGGTGGCGCGGCTCGTGGCGGGCACGGTGCTCGCGCTGACCGCCCTGGGCGTGCCGCTCGGGCTGCTCTGGGCCGCGCTCGCCCCGGACACCCCGGTGGTCAAGGTGCCCGACGGCGCGATCTACGCCGAGCCGCAGCCGGAGCAGCCGGTCGCCGCCGACGGCTGGTTCAGCCTGCTCGGGCTCGGCTTCGGGGTGCTCGCCGCGCTCGCGCTGTGGTTCCTGCTGCGCCGCGTGCGGGGGCCGGTCGGTCTGCTCACCGCCGTGCTCGGCACCTTCGGCGCGGCGCTGGTCGCGTGGCAGGTCGGGCGGCGCGTCGGGCTGGCCGGATACCAGCGGCTGCTGGAGACCGCCCCGGACGGCCGGGCCTTCAGCAAGCCGGCGGACCTGCGGGCCGGCGGGATCGACCTGGTGCTCGGCGTGCTGCCCGTGCCCCACGGCAACCTGCTGCTGCCCGCGTTCGGCGCGGCGGTGGCGTACACCCTGCTGGCCGGCTGGTCCCGCTGGCCGTCGCTGCGCCCGGAGCCGGAGCCCGGCGCGCCCGGGGTCAGTTGGGAGTCGGCGGGGACGCCAGCTCCGCCAGGGGCACCGGAACCGCCCGCACCTGGCGCAGCAGCGCCGCCTCGCGGTTGAGCAGGCGCAGCTCGGCGCGGAGCCGGGCGGCGGTGTCGTCGACGGCGAGCAGCCGCTGCCGGTCGGCCACGGTCAGCGCCGCCGTCGCGGCGACCAGGTGGGAGAGCACCGTCGGGTCCTCCGGAAGCTGCTCGGACAGCTCCTCCTGGTCGGCCCGGATCAGCCCCAGGTACTGCCGGAACACCGAGATGACCCGGGCGGCGAGCAGGTCGGCGACCTCGTCCGGCCCGCCCGGCTCGGGCAGCCACTCCACCTCGGCGGTCAGGTAGGGCGCGGCCTCGCGGTCGACGTCGGCGATGCGGAACCTGCGCTTGCCCACGGTGACGATGTCGAAGCCCCCGTCGGGGCGCTCGGTGACCTGGCGCAGCTCCGCGGTGCAGCCCACCTCGTGCAGGGTGACCTCGCCGGCGCCCGGCAGCGGGCGGCCGTCCGGCGCGGTGGGCGCGACCTCCCAGCCGGCCTGGATGGCCACCACGCCGAACTCGCGCGGGGCGCCCTCGGGCAGCCCGACCAGGTGCCGGACCAGGGCGCGGTAGCGCTCCTCGAATATGTGCAGCGGCAGCACCAGGCCGGGGAAGAGGACCGTTCCGAGCGGAAACACCGGCAGCCGCGCAGTCACGCGTCGAGCGTAGCCCGATCCCGGCGCGGCGGCGTGTCCCGGCTCACCGTCCCGGCGTACGGGCGGCGGGGGTCGGCGTCCGGACGGGCCGCCTAGACTCGCAGGGGTGTTGAACCGGATCGACCTGCGCGGCGGCGTCCGTGACCCGCGCCGCCTGCTGCCCCGTGCCCAGCTCGACGTCTCCGTGGCGGTCGAGCGGATCCGCCCGCTCGTGGAGGCGGTCCGGGAGCATGGTTACCCGGCGATCCGGGAGGCGAGCGAACGGTTCGACGGGGTCTCGCCCGAGGTGCTGCGGGTGCCCGCCGAGGTGATCGCCGAGGCGGAGGGCACCCTCGATCCGGGGGTGCGCGCCGCGCTGCTGGAGTCCATCGCCCGGGCCCGGCGGGTCCACGCCGACCAGCGCCGCACCGACCACACCACGCAGGTGGTGCCGGGCGGCACGGTGACCGAGCGCTGGGTGCCGGTCGACCGAGTCGGCCTCTACGTCCCCGGCGGCCTGGCGATGTACCCGTCGACCGTGGTGATGAACGTGGTGCCGGCCCAGGCGGCCGGGGTCCGCTCGCTGGTGGTGGTCAGTCCGCCGCAGCGGGACAACGGCGGACTGCCCGACGCCCGGGTGCTCGCCGCCTGCGCCCTGCTCGGCGTCGACGAGGTCTACGCCGTCGGCGGCGCCCAGGCCGTGGCGATGCTGGCGTACGGCGCGGCGGTCGACGCCGAGGGCAGCGCCCACTGCGACCCGGTCGACATGATCACCGGCCCGGGCAACATCTGGGTGACCGCCGCCAAGCGGCTGCTGCGCGGCGTCGTCGGCATCGACGCCGAGGCCGGCCCGACCGAGATCGCCATCCTGGCCGACGACACCGCCGACCCGGCGCACGTCGCGGCCGACCTGATCAGCCAGGCCGAGCACGACCCGCTCGCCGCCAGCGTGCTGGTCACCCCGTCGGTCGAGCTGGTCGACGCGGTCGAGCGGGAGCTGGCTCGGCAGGTGCCGGCCACCAAGCACGCCGAGCGGGTCACCACCGCGCTGACCGGCGAGCAGAGCGGCGTCGTCCTGGTCGACGACCTCGACGCCGGGCTGCGGGTCGTCGACGCGTACGCGGCCGAGCACCTGGAGATCCAGACCCGGGACGCCCGCGAGTGGGCGCTGCGGGTGCGCAACGCCGGGGCGATCTTCGTGGGCGCGTGGTCGCCGGTGTCGCTCGGCGACTACTGCGCCGGTTCCAACCACGTGCTGCCGACGGGCGGCTGCGCCCGGCACTCCTCGGGGCTGTCGGTGCAGTCCTTCCTGCGCGGCATCCACCTGGTGGAATACACCCGGGAGGCGCTGCGCGAGGTGGCCCCGCACGTGGTCACCCTCGCCGGCGTGGAGGACCTGCCGGCGCACGGGCAGGCGGTAAGCGTCCGCTTCCCGGGAGCCGCGTCGTGAGCGGGCCCGGCCCCCGCCGGGGCGTCGCCGGGCGGAGCGGGGTGACGGCGTGACGACCCTCGACGACCTGCCGATCCGCGACGACCTGCGCGGGCTGTCGCCGTACGGGGCGCCGCAGCTCGACGTGCCGGTGCGGCTGAACACCAACGAGAACTCCCACCCGGTGCCCGAGCCGGTGGTGGACGCGATCGGCAAGGCCCTCGCGGCGGAGCTGCGTGACCTCAACCGCTACCCGGACCGCGACGCCGTGGCGCTGCGCGCCGACCTGGCCGGCTACCTGGGCCACGGGCTCACCGTCGAGCAGGTGTGGGCGGCCAACGGCTCCAACGAGATCCAGCAGCAGCTGCTCCAGGCGTTCGGCGGGCCGGGGCGCAGCGCGCTCGGCTTCGTCCCCGCGTACTCGATGCACCCCCTGCTGGCCCTGGGCACCGGCACCCGCTGGGTGCCGGCCCGGCGCGGCGTCGACTTCGGGCTGACCGCCGCCGAGGCGGTCGCCCAGGTCCGCGAGCACGCGCCGGACGTGGTCTTCCTCTGCTCGCCCAACAACCCGACCGGCACCGCCCTGGATCCGGCGGTGGTCGCGGCGGTGCTCGACGCCGCGCCGGGCATGGTGGTCGTCGACGAGGCGTACGCCGAGTTCGCCCGGCCCGGCACGGTCAGCGCCCTGGCGGTGCTGCCGGGGCACCCGCGGCTGGTGGTGACCCGGACGATGAGCAAGGCGTTCGGGTTCGCCGGCGGCCGGCTGGGCTACCTGGCCGCCGACGCGGCCGTGGTGGCGGCGGTGCAGCTGGTCCGCCTGCCCTACCACCTCTCGGCGCTGACGCAGGCCGCTGCCCGGGCGGCGCTGGCGCACCGCGACGCCCTGCTCGGCACGGTGGCGGCGATCTCCGCGCAGCGCGACCGGATCGTGGCGGAGCTGCGCGGCGCGGGGTTCCGGGTCGCCGACAGCGACGCCAACTTCGTCCTGTTCGAGGTCGGGGGCGACCAGGCCGCCGCCTGGCGCACCCTGCTGGAGCACGGCGTGCTGGTCCGCGACGTCGGCCTGCCCGGCTGGCTGCGGGTCACCGCCGGCACCCCCGCCGAGACCGACGCGTTCCTCGCCGCGGTGCGGACGCTCCCGAGGGGGCGCGAGGAGTGAGCGTGCGAGCCCCGCAGTCGCGATGGAAGGGTAAGTGATGAGCCGAACCGCCCGGGTGGAGCGGATCACCAAGGAGACGAGGGTCCTCGTCGAGATCGACCTCGACGGCACGGGCCGGGCCGAGATCGGCACCGGGGTCGGCTTCTACGACCACATGCTGCACCAGATCGCCCGCCACGGCGGCTTCGACCTCACCGTGCGCACCGTCGGCGACCTGGAGATCGACGCCCACCACACGATGGAGGACACCGCGCTGGCCCTGGGCGCCGCGTTCGACCAGGCGCTGGGGGACAAGGCCGGCATCCGGCGGTACGGCTCGGCCACCGTGCCGATGGACGAGGTCCTCGTCCGGGCCGCGGTGGACCTCTCCGGCCGCCCCTACGTGGTGCACGACGAGCCGGTGCTCGCGCCGTACATCGGGCCGGTCTACCCGACCAGCATGACCCGCCACATCTGGGAGTCCTTCGGCCAGGCGGCCCGGATCACCCTGCACGTGGACGTGCTGCGGGCGGCCCGCCCCGGCGGCCACCCCGACGCCCACCACGTGGTGGAGGCGCAGTTCAAGGCCGTCTCCCGCGCGCTGCGGGAGGCCACCGCGATCGACCCGCGCGCCGCGGGCGCGATCCCCAGCACGAAGGGCGCCCTCTGATGGGCGCGTGGAACGCGGCGCGGCGGCCGGCCGTGGTCGCCGACGGAGGGCGGAGCTGATGGGCGAGGTGCTGCCGACGTTGCTGCTGATCCTGGCCGGCGTGCTGGTGGGCGGCACGTGGTCGCTGCACAAGCAGGGCGCGCCGCGCGGCGCGGTGGTCGTCACCGCGTTGCTGGCCGTGCTGGCCACGGCCGCCGGGGTGCTCTGGCTGCTGCCGGGGGAGGGCTCGTGAGCGGGCTGCCGACGCTCCGCGCCGGGCGGACGGGGGCGCCGGCGTGAGCGGCGTGGTGGTGCTCGACTACGGGTCGGGCAACCTGCGCTCGGCGGAGCGGGCGCTCGCCCGGGCCGGCGCGGACGTGACCGTCACCGACGACCTGACCGCCGCCGCCGAGGCGGACGGCCTGGTGGTGCCGGGCGTGGGCGCCTTCGCGGCGTGCATGGCCGGGATCGAGGCGCTCGGTGCCGGGCCGGTGATCGCCGAGCGCGTCGCCGCCGGCCGTCCGGTGCTCGGCATCTGCGTGGGCATGCAGGTGCTCTTCGAGCACGGCGACGAGCACGGCGTGGTGACCAAGGGCCTCGGGCTGCTCCCGGGCGGGGTGACGAGGCTGGCCGCCGCCCGGCTGCCGCACATGGGCTGGAACACCGTGACGGCGCCGGCCGGGTCGGTGCTCTTCGCCGGGCTGCCCGCCGACAGCCGGTTCTACTTCGTGCACTCCTACGCCGTCGCGGACCCGGGGGCGCTGGCCGCCGCCGGGGCCACGGTCACCACCGCCCACCACGAGACCGACTTCGTGGCGGCGGTGGAGCGGGGCGCGCTGTGCGCCGCCCAGTTCCACCCCGAGAAGTCCGCCGACACCGGTGCCGCGCTGCTGCGCAACTGGCTCGCCACGCTCCCCACCGGTGACTGAGCGTCCGCCCCGCGCGGCGCGCCGGCCCGCCTCCGGCCGCCGGCGGGGCACGCCGTGAGCAAGGAGCGGGCCCGCCGTCGGGCGGCCCGGGAGGCCGAGGCGGCCCGGGAACGCCTCACCCGGCAGCGGCGGACGGCCCGCCGGCAGCGCCGCCGCGCGCTGGTCCGCCGGATCACGCCCGCGCTGCGCCGCCGGCGTACGGGTCGGCTGCCGCGGCACAGCCGCGGCGAGCGGGCCGCGATCGTGCTGCTGACCCTGGTCGCGGTGACGCTGATCTGGTCCTTCGTGGACGACCTGGCGCTGCGGATCGCGCTGGTCGTGCTGTTGCTGCTCGTACTGCCGGCGATCGTGGTGATCGCCCTGGACCGTCGTACCTGAACCGAGGAGAAGAATCGTGAGCCTCACCCTGTTGCCCGCCGTGGACGTCGCCGACGGCCAGGCCGTCCGCCTCGTGCAGGGCGCCGCCGGCAGCGAGACGACGTACGGCGACCCGCTGGAGGCCGCACTGGCCTGGCAGCGGGACGGCGCGGAGTGGATCCACCTGGTCGATCTCGACGCGGCGTTCGGTCGGGGCTCCAACGCCCACCTGCTGGCCGAGGTGGTGCGCCAGCTCGACGTGCAGGTGGAGCTCTCCGGCGGCATCCGCGACGACGAGTCGTTGCAGGCGGCGCTGGGCACCGGCGCGGCGCGGGTGAACATCGGCACCGCCGCCCTGGAGGACCCGGTCTGGTGCGACCGGATCTGCGGCGAGTACGGCGACCGGGTCGCGATCGGGCTGGACGTGCGGGGCCGTACCCTCTCCGCCCGGGGCTGGACCCGCGACGGCGGCGACCTCTACGAGGTGCTGGAGCGGCTCGACAAGGCCGGCGCGGCGCGGTATGTGGTCACCGACATCACCAAGGACGGCACCATGCGCGGGCCCAACCTGGACCTGCTGCGCGAGGTCTGCTCCCGCACCGACGCCCCGGTGATCGCCTCCGGCGGCGTCTCCACCCTGGACGACCTGCGGGCGCTGGCGACCCTGGAGTCGATCGGGGTGGAGGGCGTGATCGCCGGCAAGGCCCTGTACGCGGGCGCCTTCACGGTGGCGCAGGCGCTGGAAACCCTGGCGACGGCGTGACCGTCACCCGGCTCGGCTCCGGCGGCCCCTGGGAGTCGCTCTACGGCTACTCCCGGGTCGTCCGGGCCGGCGACCTGGCCTGGACGGCCGGCTGCACCTCCACCGTGGACGGGGTGGTGACGCACGTCGGCGACGCGGCGGCGCAGACGGCCCAGGCGCTGCGGATCGGCCTGGACGCGCTCGCCGAGGTGGGCGCGGCGCCCGGCGACGTGGTGCGCACCCGGATGTACGTGACCGACCGGACGTACGCCGACGAGGTGGGCCGGGCGCACAACGCGGTCTTCGGCGCCGTCCGCCCGGCCGCCACGATGGTGGTGGTGGCCGGCCTGATCGATCCGGACCACCTGGTCGAGGTGGAGCTGGAGGCGTACCTCGGCGACCGCTGACCGTCCCACGGCGCGGAGGGACGGCCATCGCGCGCCCCGATCAGTTGTGCGCAATTGAATTGCGGGCTATCTTTTCGGGGTGACCGATGACCTGGTGCTGCGCCGGCAGGTGTGCTTCGCGCTCTACGCCGCGTCGCGCGCCCTCACCGACGTCTACCGGCCCGTCCTCGACGAGTTCGGCCTGACCTATCCGCAGTATCTGGTGCTGCTGGTGCTCTGGGAGCGCGACGACGCCCCCACGGTCTCCGAGCTCGGCGCCGCGCTGCGGCTGGACTCCGGCACGCTCTCCCCGCTGCTCAAGCGGCTGGAGGCGGCGGGGCTGGTCGTCCGGACCCGGTCGGCGCGCGACGAGCGGCGGGTGGAGGTGGGCCTGACCGGCGACGGGCGGGCCCTGCGGCACCGGATGTGCGAGGTGCCGCTGCGGGTCGCCCGCGCCACGGGCCTCACCGAGGCCGAGCTGGTCGCCCTGCGCGACACCCTCACCCGGGTCACCGAGACGATCCACCGACAGAAGGAGCAGTGACCACCATGCAGGTGCTCTACACCGCGTCCGCCCGGGCCACCGGGGACGGTCGGGACGGCCACGTCCGCACCTCCGACGGCACCCTCGACCTGGGCCTGGCGGTGCCGAAGGAGATGGGTGGCGCCGGCGACGCCGCCAACCCCGAGCAGCTCTTCGCCGCCGGCTACGCCGCCTGCTTCCACTCGGCGCTGCGCATGGTCGCCCGGAAGGCGAAGGTCGACGTCACCGGCTCGGTCGTCGAGGCCGAGGTCGGCATCGGCCCGAACGGCAGCGGCGGCTTCGGGCTGACCGTCGCCCTCGTGGTCGACCTCCCGGCCGTGGAGCGCGACGCCGCCGAGCAGGTCGTCGCGCAGGCCCACCAGGTCTGCCCCTACTCGAACGCCACGCGCGGCAACGTCGAGGTCGCCCTCACCGTCCGGGAGGCGCGGTGAGCACCCGCAACCGGGAGATCCACCTCGCCTCCCGCCCGCAGGGCTGGCCGAGCGCCGACAACTTCCGGCTCGTCGAGACCGAGGTGCCCACGCCGGGCCCGGGCCAGGTCGTGGTCCGCAACCGCTACCTGTCGGTCGACCCGTACATGCGGGGGCGGATGAACGACGTCAAGTCCTACGTGCCGCCGTTCGCGCTCGACGCGCCCCTGGACGGCGGGGCGGTCGGCGAGGTCGTGGCCGGCGAGGCCGGAGGGCTGCGGCCCGGCGACACCGTGCTGCACGGCCTCGGCTGGCGCGAGTACGCCCTGCTCGACGCGAAGACCGCCCGCAAGGTCGACCCCGACCTCGCCCCGGTCACCGCCTACCTGAGCGTGCTCGGGATGACGGGCCTGACCGCGTACGCCGGGCTGCTGGACGTCGCGGGGATGAAGCCGGGGGAGACCGTCTTCGTCTCCGCCGCCGCCGGCTCGGTGGGCAGCCTCGTCGGGCAGATCGCCAAGCTGCGGGGCGCCGGGCGGGTGGTCGGCAGCGCCGGCTCGGCGGCCAAGGTCGAGCGGCTGCTCGCGCTCGGCTTCGACGCCGCGTTCGACTACCACGACGGCCCGGTCCGCGACTCGCTGAGGGCCGCCGCGCCCGACGGCGTCGACGTCTACTTCGACAACGTCGGCGGCGACCACCTGGAGGCGGCGATCTCGGCGATGCGGGCGCACGGCCGGGCCGCGATCTGCGGCATGATCGCCCAGTACAACGACACCGAGCCGCCGGCCGCGCCGCGCAACCTGGCGCTGGTCATCGGCAAGCGGCTCACCCTGCGCGGCTTCCTGGTCGGCGACCACGGCCACCTGCGCGACGAGTTCGTCCGGGAGATGTCGGGCTGGCTGCGGGACGGCAGGGTCTCCTACGACGAGACGGTCGTCGACGGCATCGAGAACGCCCCGGAGGCGTTCCTCGGCCTGCTGCGCGGCGAGAACCTGGGCAAGATGCTCGTCCGGGTGTGAGGAGGGGCGCCCGCGCGGCGTCGGAGCGGTCCACGGCGGTGGCCGGCCTCACCGGCCGGTCACCGGCGTGGCCGGGAAGGATAGGCTCGCGGCATGACGGTGGCGGTACGGGTGATCCCGTGTCTGGACGTGGACGCCGGGCGGGTGGTCAAGGGGGTCAACTTCCTCGACCTGCGCGACGCCGGCGACCCGGTGGAGCTGGCCGCGGCGTACGACCGGGCCGGCGCGGACGAGCTGACCTTCCTCGACGTCACCGCCTCCGCCAGCGACCGGGGCACCATGCTCGACGTGGTCCGCCGCACGGCCGAGTCGGTCTTCATCCCGCTGACCGTCGGCGGCGGCGTCCGGCAGGTTGCCGACGTCGACACCCTGCTGCGCGCCGGCGCGGACAAGGTCGGGGTGAACACCGCCGCGATCGCCCGCCCCGAGCTGATCGCCGAGATCGCCGACCGGTTCGGCCGGCAGGTGCTGGTGCTCTCGCTGGACGTGCGGCGCGCGCCGGCCGGCGGCACGCCCAGCGGCTTCGAGGTGACCACCCACGGCGGCCGGCGCGGCACCGGGCTGGACGCGGTCGAGTGGGCCCGGCGCGCCGCCGGGCTGGGGGCCGGCGAGATCCTGCTCAACTCGATGGACGCCGACGGCACCAAGGCCGGCTTCGACCTCGCACTCATCGCCGCGGTGCGCCGGGTGGTCGACGTGCCGGTGGTGGCCAGCGGCGGCGCGGGCGAGGTCGCGCACTTCGCCCCGGCGATCGGCGCGGGCGCGGACGCCGTGCTCGCGGCCAGCGTCTTCCACTTCGGCGAGCTGACCGTCGCCGAGGTCAAGGACGCGCTGCGCGGGGCCGGCCACCCCGTCCGCTGACGGCCGGCCCGCTCCCCGCGCCGTCGGTCGCGGGGCGGTCTCGACGCCCGCCAGTCCCCGCGCCGCCGGTCGCCGGCGGCGCCGTCTCGACGCCCGCCCGGCCGGCGCCGGGAGCCGGCGGGTCAGTCCCGGCGGGGTCGGTTCTCCGGGGAGCGCCGGGGCGCCGGGATCGACCGCACCACGTACTCCTGGACGGCCGCGGCGTGCTCCTCCTCGTCGAGGTGCCACTCCGCGCTGCCCGGGGTGTGCCGTCGGCTGAGCACGCCCTGCACCGTGTCGACGGTGGTGGCCACCCCGGCGCTGGGCCGGGTGCGCCAGAGCCGCTCACCGTCGGCGGTGATGCGGAACCAGCCGTCGGTGACGCTGACCAGCCCGGCCCCGGCGAGACGGCGGACCGCCGCCTCCACCTCGTGCCGTTCGGGGATGGTCTGGTTGAGGTGGTCGGCCGTGGAGAGCACGTCGGCCAGGCGCACGCCCTCGGGCCGCCGGCTCGACGCCGCGCGGCGGTGCCGTCCGGCGCCGCTCGCGATCACCAGCGAGACGAAGATCCAGGCGTCGCTCCAGCGCCAACCGTTCTCCCCCATGCCAGGATTCTGCCGGGCGGCGCGGCGGAAGGGAACACCGCCGCCGGGTCGGGTCAGGTCGCGGGGAGCGGCCCGACCGGGGCGGGGGTCGGCTCCGCCGGCTGCGGGACGGTGAACAGCGGCAGGAAGACCTGGGTCAGCGGGCCGATGGCGAGCGCGTACGCGACCGTGCCGACGCCGACCGTGCCGCCGAGCAGCCAGCCCAGCGCCAGCACGGTGACCTCGATGACGGTGCGGACCCGCCGGATCGACCGGCCGGGCCGCCGGGCCACGTAGCCGGTCATCAGGCCGTCCCGGGGGCCGGGCCCGAGGCGGGCGCCGATGTAGAGGCCCGTCGCCGCGCCGTTGGCCACGATGCCGGCGACCAGCAGCCCGGTCCGTACGCCGAGCGGCCCGCCGGCCGGCAGCACGGCCAGCGCGGCGTCCACCACCAGCCCGATCACCAGGACGTTGCTGATCGTGCCGAGCCCCGGGCGCTGCCGCAGCGGGATCCAGAGCAGCAGCACCACCGCGCCCACCGCGATGGTGACGGTGCCGAAGGAGAGGCCGGTCCGCTCGGAAAGGCCCTGGTGGAACACGTCCCACGGGTCGAGGCCCAGCCCCGAGTTGATCAGGAGGGCCATGCTGAGGCCGTAGAGGACGAGCCCCGCGTAGAGCTGGGTCAGCCGCCGCACGGGGCGCTGACGGAGATTGCCAATCGCTGTCACTCATGCCACTCTAGGGTCCAATTGACGGCCTGGAAGAGCCAATATCGGAGGGGTGGCCATGACGAGTCAGGTCCGAGGCACCCAATTGGCACGGCTCCTGGGGCAGTGGCATGCCCTTCCGGGCCGCCGGCGCAGCCCCGACTACGCCGCCCTGGCCGGCGCCGTCCGCGGCCTGCTCGCCGACGGCCGGCTGCCGCTGGGCGTACGCCTGCCGGCCGAGCGCGAACTGGCCGAGGCCCTGAAGATCAGCCGCACCACGGTCACCGCCGCGTACCGGGAGCTGCGCGAGAGCGGCCACCTGGCCAGCCGGCGCGGCGCCGGCAGCTGGACCATGCTCCCGGGCACCCACCGGGTGGCGAGCACCGGGCTGTGGACCCCGATGGACGACCGGGACATGATCGATCTCGGCGTGGCCGCGCTCGCCGCCCCGCCGGAACTGCTGCCCGCCGCCCGGGCCGCGGCCGAGGACCTGCCGCGATACCTGGGCGGCGCGGGCTACCACCCGACCGGGATCATCGAGCTGCGCGAGGCGGTGGCCGCCGCGTACACCGCGCGGGGCCTGCCCACCTCGCCCGACCAGATCATGGTCACCAACGGCACCCAGCACGCCCTGGACCTGGTGCTCCGCCTGGCCCTCGCGCCCGGCGGCACCGCGCTGGTGGAGGCGCCCAGCTACCCGAACGCGCTGGCCGCGCTGTCGGCCCGGCGGGCCCGGATCACCACCCACGGCCTGGCCGTCGAGGAGCCCGGCTGGGACGCCGACCTGCTGCTCGGCAGCCTCCGCCAGGTCCGGCCCAAGCTGGCGTACCTGATCCCCGACTTCCAGAACCCGACCGGCCACCTGATGCCGGCGTCGCTGCGCGAGCGGGTGGTGGCCACCGCGCACGCCGTCGGCACCGACCTGGTCGTCGACGAGTCCTTCGTCGACCTGCCGCTGGACGGGACGGTGCTGCCCCCGCCCACCGCCGCCCACGACCGGCACTCCCGTGTGATCACCATCGGCGGGATGAGCAAGCCGTTCTGGGGCGGCCTGCGGATCGGCTGGGTCCGCGCCTCGGCCCCGCAGGTGCAGCGGCTGGCCGCCGCCCGGGTCGGGGTCGACATGGCCAGTCCCGTGCTGGACCAACTGGTCGCGGTCCACCTGCTCGCCGACGCCCCGGCCATCGTCGCCGCGCGCCGGGCGCAGCTCACCGCCCAGCGCGACGCGCTGCTGGCGGCGCTCGCGCAGCGCCTGCCCGAGTGGCGGGTCACCGTGCCGCACGGCGGGGTGACCCTCTGGGCCGAGCTGGACGGCCCGATCTCCAGCGCGCTCGCCCGCGCCACCGAGGAGGTCGGCGTACGGCTGGCGCCCGGACCCCGGTTCGGCCTGGACGGCACGCTGGAGCGCTTCCTCCGGCTGCCGTTCACCCTGCCCGTCGCCGACCTGGTCGAGGCGGTCGGCCGGATCGCCGCCGTCCGGTACGACCTGGACCGGGGCGGCCGGCCGCGCTGGCGGGAGCCGGCCGTCATCGCCTGACCCGGTGCGCCGCCCGGCCTCGGCGAACGGGCGCGACCACCCGGCCCTCGGCCGGGCTCGCCGAACCGGCCTCGCCGAGCCGGCCGCACCGAACCGGCCTCGGCGATCGGGCGCGGCCACCCCGGCCCTCGGCCGGCCGCACCGAACCGGCCTCGGCGGCCGGGCTCGCCGAGCCGGCGTCGTGGCCCGGCTGCGCCGATGCGGCCCCCGGGCGTCGCGTCGGCTGAAACACTGCCCTGGTGGAGAGCACGGGCGGCGTCCGGTGGCCGCGCGGGATCCAGCCGAGCGCGCCGGGTTCCCGCACCACCCGGCTCGAACTCTTCTACGACCTCGTCTTCGTCTTCGCCTTCCTCAACGTCACCACGGCGACCGCCGGCAACCCGACCGTGCGTGGGCTGGTCCAGTGCCTGGTCCTGCTCGCCCTGCTCTGGTGGTGTTGGAGCGGCTTCGCCGCCCTGGGCAACGTGGTCCGCACCGACCAGGGGACCGCGCCGCTGTTCGGCTTCGCCGCGGCCGTCTTCGTGCTCGCGCTGATCCTGCCGAAGGCCTTCGTCGACCGGCCCGGCGGGCTGTCCGGTCCGGTGGTCTTCGCTGTCTGCTACTTCCTGGTCCGCGCGTCCGAGGTGACGATCTTCCTGTGGGTGGCCCGCGCCGACCGGGCGGTGCGCCGCCGGACCCTGCCGTTCGTGCTGCCCGTGCTGCTGGCGACGGCGCTGCTGCTCGCCGCCGCCCTCGTGCCGCACCGGGTTTCCGAGGGCACGGCGGAGCAACTGCTCCGGCTGGCGCTGTGGCTCGCCGCGCTGGGCGTCGAGTACGGCTTCGGCGCGGCACTGGGCGGCGCCGGGTGGACGGTGCTCTCGGCGGGGCACTGGGCGGAACGCCACGCCCTGATCATCATGGTGGCGCTGGGGGAGTCGATCATCGCGCTCGGCCTCGGGCCGGGGACCGGCGCCGCGCTGCCGGTGACCTGGCCGGTGATCATCGCGGCGGTCCTCGGCGTCGCGGTGGTCGCGGCGCTGTGGTGGGCGTACTTCGACACCCTCGCCCTCGCCATGGAGCAGACGCTGCACCGCACCCGGGACCGGGCCGCCCGCGCCGCGCTGGCCCGGGACGTCTACACGCTCCTGCACCTGCCCCTGATCGCGGGCGTGATCCTCTTCGCCCTCGGCCTCAAGGGGCTCATCTACGAGGGGGCCGCCCCGGAGACCCCGACCTGGGGGGTGCCGTTGCCCGGGTTCGACCTGCTGGCCCTCTACGGCGGGGTCGCGACCTATCTGATCACGTTGATCCTGCTCGGCAGGCGGGCGCTGGGCGCGCCCCGGTGGCCGTCGGTCGCCGGGGTGGCGCTCCTCGGCGTGCTGGTCCCGGTCGTCGGCCGGCTGCCGGAGCTGGTGGCGCTGGCCGTGCTGGCGCTGGCCGCCGTCGCGACGGTCGCCGCGCAGACGGTCGTCGACGCCCCGCGACGGCGGGACGTGCGCCAGGTGGCGCTGGAGGAGCAGCTCGCCGCCGAGGTCGAGCAGACGAGGTGGCGGGGGCACCACCTGTGACGGCCGGCGGCCCCGCGCCCGGC
>NZ_JBSGDY010000054.1:0-35499 GCF_053602615.1 Micromonospora sp. NPDC004336 | reverse complement strand
CGCGGCGAGCCCGCCGGCCCAGTTGGTGGCGCCGATGGTCGGCACGTCGGTCGCGGGCACGCCGGCCGGGTCGACGACCACCACGGGCACGTTGAGGCGCCGCAGCTGGGCCTGCAGCGGCGGGCTCACGTGCGAGGTCACGAAGATGACGCCGTCGGTGGCCCGGGCGCGCAGGTTCTGCAGCCACTGCCGCACGGCGGTGGACTGCCGGTGGATGGCGGAGACCACCGTGCCGACGCCGGCGCCGTGCCCCACGTCCTCCACCCCGCGGATGATCTCCACGGCCCACGGGCTGTCCAGGTCGTTGAAGACCAGGTCGACCAGCCCGGCGCGGGTCACCGTGCGGCTGGTGCGCCGCCGGTAGCCGTGGTGGCGCAGCAGCTCCTCGACCCGTTCGCGGGTGTCGGGAGCCACGTCCGACCGCCCGTTGAGCACCCGCGACACGGTCGGCACCGAGACGCCGGCCTCCCGCGCGATAGCGGTGATGGTCACCCTGCGCCCGTCGTCGTCGCCGTCCACCCGCGTCTCCTTCACCGGCCGCCGGAAGGCCGACCGTACCCGTCCGCACCGAAAAACGTCCGGAACGGCGGAGCCGTTCCGTGGGCTCATCTTGCCCCATGGACGGGGGTTGACGACACGGCAGGTCGGTTCTAGCGTTCGCACAAGTTACGGAAGTCTTCCGGAAATTACGGAGACGGCTCCGGTCGTCGCGCCGGCGTCGACGTCCCCCACCACACCCCCACCACGAGAGGTCGATCATGATTTTACGTACGCGGCTCGCCCGGGTCGCCGCTCTCGGCGCCGCCCTCGCGCTGGCGCTGCCGTTGACGGCCTGCGGCGGCGACGACTCCGCCGGCCGCGCGGACGAGATCCGCATCCTGGTGTACGGCGACGCCACCAACAAGGTCGAGAAGCAGCTCGTCGACACGTTCAACAAGACCTCGAAGGTCAAGGCGGTCCTCGACACCATCCCCGGCGCCGACTACCAGACCAAGCTCCAGACCATCATCAACACCAACCAGGCGCCCGACATCTTCTTCAACTGGGGCGGCGGCAGCATCACCCCGTTCATCAAGGCCAACCTGCTGCTCCCGCTGGACGACATGATCGCCAAGGAGCCGGGGCTGAAGAGCAACTTCCTGCCCTCGGTCTTCAACACCGCCGTGGTCGACGGCAAGGCGTACGGGGTGCCGATGCGGGGCACCCAGCCGGTGCTGCTGTTCCACAACAAGAAGGTGCTCGCCGACGCCGGCATCACCCCGCCGGAGACGTGGGACGAGCTGCTGGCGGCCGTGAAGACGCTCAAGGGCAAGGGGATCACCCCGATCGCCCTCGGCGGCGGCGACAAGTGGCCGACCCAGATGTGGTACCAGTACCTCTACGACCGGGTGGCCGGCCCCGAGCTGTTCGCCAAGGCGCTCGGCGGCGACAAGGGCGCCTGGGCGAGCCCGGAGAGCCGCCGCGCCCTGGAGCTGCTGCGGCAACTGACCGACGCGGGCGCGTTCGGCACCAACTTCGACTCGGTCAAGTTCACCGACGGCGGCTCGCCCAACCTGCTGGCCGCCGGCAAGGCCGGCTTCGAGCTGATGGGCTCCTGGAACTACTCCACCCACAACGACGCCAACCCGACCTTCGCCGCCGAGGGCCTCGGCTGGAGCGCCTTCCCGAGCGTGCCGGGCGGCAAGGGCGACCCGCGCAACGTGGTCGGCAACACCAACAACTTCTACTCGGTGCTGAAGAAGACCAAGCACCCGGAGGCGGTCGCGGAGTTCCTCAAGCTCCAGTACTCCGACGAGTTCGTCCAGGCCCAGCTGGCCATCGGCAACCTGCCCACCACCACCAACACCGAGAAGTTCCTCGACGGCGCCGCCAACCCGGCCTACCTGAAGTACCAGTTCAACCTGGTGAAGGAGGCGCCGACGTTCCAGCTCTCCTGGGACCAGGCGTACCCGCCGGCCGCGACCCCCACCATCCACCAGGCCGTGCAGCAGTACTGCAACGGCCGGATGGACGCCGACGGCTTCATCAAGGCCATGCAGTCCCTGCAGGCGGGCTGACCGCCGCCATGTCCACCACCACCCTCGCCGCCCCCGCCGTACCGGAGCAGCGACGGGCCCGACGACGCCCGGGCGGCCCCACGGTCGGCCGCCCGGGCGTCGCCTGGGCCCTGCCCGCGACGCTCTTCTTCGGGCTCTTCGCGCTCGTCCCGCTGGTCCTCGTGGTCGTCCTGAGCTTCACCAGCTGGGCGGGCCTCGGCTCGCCGGAGTTCGTGAGGCTGGACAACTGGCAGCGACTCGCCCGCGACCCCGTCATGATCAACAGTCTCTGGCTGAGCGTCCTGCTCACCGCCCTCGGCGTGCTGGTGCAGACCCCGCTGAGCCTGCTGATCGGGGTGTGGGCGGCCGGGCGGCAGCGCAACCGGGCGGTGCTGTCCGCGATCTTCTTCCTGCCGCTGCTGCTGTCGGCCACCGCGGTGTCGGTGCTGTGGCGGGCGCTGCTCGACCCGAACTTCGGCGTGCCCGGGCACGCCCGCTGGCTGTTCGGCGACGGCAACCTGTTCGGCAGCCGCACCGGCGCGATCGCCGTGCTGGTCTTCGTCGCGAGCTGGCAGTTCATCCCGTTCCACACCCTGATCTACCAGGGCGCCGCCCGCGCGGTCCCGCAGGTGCTCTACCAGGCCGCCGAGGTCGACGGGGCCGGCCGCTGGGGCCAGTTCCGCCACGTCACCCTGCCGCAGCTGCGCAACGCCATGATCACCTCGGTCGTCCTCATGGTCGTCGGTGGGCTGACCACCTTCGACACCGTCCTGATCCTCACCCAGGGCGGGCCGGGCACCGACACCACCATCACCGCCTACTACATGTACCAGCAGGCGTTCCGCGGCTTCGACTTCGGCGCCGCCGCGGCCATCGCGCTGCTCCTCGTCGTCGTCGCCACCGTCATCTCGCTGATCGTGGTGCGCGTCTCCGGCTACGACAAGATGCGCAGCACCATGGAGGGCCTGTGATGCGGCACCGTCCGAACTGGCTCGCCGGGCTCGGCGCGCTCCTCTGGCTGCTTCTGATCGGCCTGCCGATCTACGTCATGGTGGCGGTCTCGGTGCAGACCCGCGAGGGGTACGGCGGCAACGGCCCGCTCGCCCTGCCCGACACCTTCACGCTGGACAACTACACCGGCGCCTTCGACGAGGGCTTCGGCCGGTACTTCCTCAACACCCTCGTGGTGACCGTGAGCGTGGTGGCCCTCGTGCTGCTGCTCGTGCCGCCGCTGGCGTACGCGATCGTCCGCAGCCGCAGCCGGCTCACCTCGCAGGTGTTCCGGCTGTTCCTGCTCGGCCTGGCCGTCCCCGCGCAGGCGGTCATCGTGCCGATCTTCTACCTGATCAGCAAGGCGGGCCTCTACGACAACCTGCTCGGCGTCATCCTGCCCACCGCCGCGTTCTCCCTGCCGGTCTGCGCGCTGATCCTCAGCGGCGTCATGCGCGACATCACCGGCGACCTGTACGAGGCGATGGCCATCGACGGCGCCTCGCCCGGGCGGGTCTTCCTGCAACTGGTGCTGCCGCTGTCCCGCGGCGGGATCGCCACCATCGCCGTCTTCTCCGCCCTCCAGGCGTGGAACGGCTTCCTGTTCCCCCTCATCCTGACCCAGTCCGACAGCACCAAGGTCATCACGCTCGGCCTCTACAACTTCCAGACGCAGCACGGGATCGACATTCCCGGCCTGCTCGCGGCGGTCGTGCTGTCGATGGTGCCCGTCCTGCTCGTCTATCTGTTCGCCCGGCGGGCCCTGGTGCAGGGGCTGATGGGCGTGGGAGGAAAGTGACCGACAACGTGACCCTCGACATCCAACCCGACGCCGCCACCTGGAACGATCCGACCCTGGACGTCGCGACCCGGGTCGACGCCCTGGTCGCCGCCATGACCCTGCCCGAGAAGGTGGCGCAGCTCTACGGCGTGTGGGTCGGCGCGTCGGCCGACGGCGGCGAGGTGGCGCCGTACCAGCACGAGATGGAGGAGCCCGTCGACCTGGACGCGCTGCTGGACGACGGCCTCGGCCAGCTGACCCGCCCGTTCGGCACCGCCCCCGTCGACCCCGCGCTGGGCGCGCTGTCCCTGCTGCGTACCCAGCAGCGCATCGCCGCCGCCAACCGGTTCGGCATCCCGGCGATCGCGCACGAGGAGTGCCTGGCGGGCTTCGCCGCCTGGGGCGCCACCGCGTACCCGGTGCCGCTGTCCTGGGGCGCCACCTTCGACCCGGACCTGATCGGCCGGATGGCCGCAGCCATCGGCGCCGACCTGCGCCGCGTCGGGGTGCACCAGGGGCTCGCGCCGGTGCTCGACGTGGTGCGCGACGCGAGGTGGGGGCGGGTCGAGGAGGCCATCGGCGAGGACCCCTACCTGGTCGGCACGATCGCCACGGCGTACGTGCGGGGCCTGGAGTCCGAGGGCGTCGTGGCCACCCTGAAGCACTTCGTCGGCTACTCGGCGTCCCGCGCCGGCCGCAACCTGGCGCCCGTGTCGATGGGTCCCCGGGAGCGGGCCGACGTGATGCTCCCGCCGTTCGAGATGGCGGTGCGCGAGGGCGGCGTCCGGTCGGTGATGAGCGCCTACACCGACATCGACGGCGTGCCGTCCGCCGCCGACGAGGAGCTGCTGACCGGGCTGCTCCGCGACGCCTGGGGGTTCACCGGCACGGTGGTGGCCGACTATTTCGGCATCGCCTTCCTGCGCACCCTGCACGGGGTGGCCGGCAGTTGGCAGGAGGCGGCCACCGCCGCCCTCGCCGCGGGGGTCGACGTCGAGCTGCCCACGGTGAAGACGTTCGGCGCGCCGCTGCGCGAGGCCGTCGCCGCCGGTCTGGTGCCGGAGGCGCTCGTCGACCGGGCCGTGCGCCGGGTGCTGACGCAGAAGGCCCAGCTCGGCCTGCTCGACCCCGGGTGGAGCCCGGTGCCGGCGGCCCTGGCCGGGGCCGATCTCGCCGACCCGGACGCGCTGCGCGGCTCCGTCGACCTGGATCCGCCGGCCAACCGTGCCCTCGCCCGCGAGGTCGCCGAGCGGGCCGTCGTGCTGCTGGCCAACGACGGCACCCTGCCGCTGGCCCGGCCGGCCCGGATCGCGCTCGTCGGGCCGCAGGCGGAGAGCCCGACGGCGGTGCTGGGCTGCTACTCGTTCCCCGCCCACGTGGGGCCGCGCCACCCGGAGGTGCCCGTCGGGCTCGCGCTGCCCACGCTGGCGGAGGCGCTGCGGGCCGAGTTCCCCGACAGCGTCGTCGTCACGGTGGCCGGCGTGCCGGTCGACGGCACCGACACCTCGGGCCTGCCGGCGGCCGTCGAGGCGGCCCGCGACGCCGACGTGGTGGTCGCGGCGCTCGGCGACCGGGCGGGACTCTTCGGCCGGGGCACCAGCGGCGAGGGCTGCGACGCGGAGTCGCTGGCCCTGCCGGGTGCGCAGCAGCACCTGCTCGATGCGCTGCTGGACACCGGCACCCCGGTGGTGGTGGCGCTGCTGGCCGGGCGGCCGTACGCGCTGGGTCGGGCCGTCGACGAGGCGGCGGCGGTCGTGCAGTCGTTCTTCCCCGGCGAGGAGGGCACCCCGGCGATCGCGGGCGTGCTCAGCGGTCGCGTCGAACCGCAGGGGCGGCTGCCGGTCAGCGTCCCGCGCCGACCCGGGGGCGGGCCGACCACCTACCTGACGCCCCGCCTCGGCCAGGCCACCGACGTCTCCAACGTCGACCCGACCCCGGCGTACGGCTTCGGCCACGGCCTCGGCTACACCACCTTCGACTGGTCGGAGCTGGTGGTCGACGAGCCGTACGCCGCGACCGACGGGGAGCTGCGGCTGCGCTTCACGCTGCGCAACACGGGCTCCCGGTGGGGCAGCGAGGTCGTGCAGGTGTACGCCCACGACCCGGTGGCGTCGGTCGTCCAGCCGGTGCAGCGGCTGATCGGCTACCGCCGGGTGCCGCTGGACGCGGGCGCGGCCTGCCGGGTCGACGTGGCCGTGCCGGCGGACCTGTTCTCGTTCACCGGTCGGGACGGGCGGCGCGTCGTCGAGCCGGGCGAGCTGGAGCTGCGGCTCTCCGCGTCCAGCACCGACCACCGGCTGGTGGCGGCGGTCGGGCTGCGCGGCCCCGCCCGGCACGTCGACCACACCCGCGGCCTGCACCCCCGGTTCACCGTCACGTCCCGGCACGGCTGAGCGGTGGCGCTCACCGACCTGCCCGAGGAGCAGCTGCGGGTGTACCGCAGCGGGGTGCGGGAGCCGGCGGACTTCGACCGGTTCTGGGCGCAGACCCTCGCCGAGTCCCGGGCGTGCGGGTGGCCGGTGCGCGCCGAACCGGTCGACGCCGGGCTGGCCACGCTCGACGTCCTCGACGTCACCTTCCCCGGGTTCGCGGGGCAGCCGGTGCGGGCGTGGCTGCGGCTGCCCCGCGCCGGGCGACGGCCCCTGCCCACGGTCGTCGAGTACGCCGGCTACGGCGGCGGCCGCGGCCACCCGCTGGAGAACCTGCTGTGGGCGTCGGCCGGCTTCGCGCACCTGCAGATGGACACCCGGGGCCAGGGGGCCGGCTGGAGTCGGGGCGACACCCCCGACCCGGCCGCCGCCGGCCCGGAGGCGCCCGGCGTGACGACCCGGGGCGTCGAGGACCCGCGCACGTACTACTACCGGCGGTTCCTCACCGACGCCGTCCGGGCGGTGGACGCGGCCCGCGAGCTGCCGGGGGTCGACCCGGCGCGGATCGCCGTCCTCGGGCACAGCCAGGGCGGCGCGGCCGCGCTCGCCGTCGCCGCGCTGGTGCCCGACCTGCGGGCCGTCGTGGCCGGCGTGCCCTTCCTCTGCGACATCCCGCGCGCCGTGGGGATCGCCGACACCCGTCCCTACCGGGAGATCCGCGACTACCTGGCCGTGCACCGGCACGCCGAGGACCGGGTGTTCGCCACCCTGGCCTACGTCGACGGGGTGAACTTCGCCCGCCGGTGCCGGCCGCCGGCCCGCTTCTCCGTCGCGCTGATGGACGACATCGTCCCGCCGTCGACCGTCTTCGCCGCCGTCAACGCCTGCGCGGGGCCGACGGAGCTGTCGGTCTGGCGCTACAACGGGCACGAGGCCGGCGGGATCGACGACGACGAGGCGGCGCTGCGCTTCCTGCGCGTACACCTGTCGCGGGACCCGGGGCCCGACGGGCCCGGACCCTGATAGACAAGGGGGCGTGGAGAGCACGGGTGCGGGCGGCCGTCGCCGGGGTGTCGCGGTCGCCCGGGCCGTCGCGGCGGCCGTGGCGGTCGCGGCGCTGACGTCGGCCTGCTGGCGCCCGGGGCCGGCACCCGCACCCGCCCCGACCGCGACGCCGTCCGCGTCCGGGTCGGCGTCTCCGTCCGCGACGCCGTCCGCGTCCGGGGTGCCGTCCGCGTCCGGGGTGCCGTCCGCGTCTGGGTCGGCGTCCCCGCCGGCGGCCGGCGCGCCGCGCCTGCCGGGCTTCGTGGTCCTCGCCGACGTCGACCCCCGGATCCGCACCGACATCCGGTATGCCGGCCCGCACAACTTCGTCGGCCGCCCGGTCGCCGGCTACCCCGAACCGCTCTGCCTGCTCAGCCGGCAGGCCGCCGAGGCGCTGCGCCGGGCGCAGGACGCCGCGCTCGCCCGGGGCCGGAGCCTGAAGGTGTACGACTGCTACCGCCCCCGGCGGGCCGCCGACGACTTCGTCGCCTGGTCGAAGCAGCCCGGCGAGCAGCAGATGAAGGCGGAGTTCTATCCCCGGGTGGCGAAGTCGAAGCTGTTCGACGAGGGGTACGTCGGCGCCCCCACCGCGCACAGCCGGGGCAGCACCGTCGACCTGACCCTGGTCGACGTGCCGACCCCCGCCCAGGCCCCGTACGCCCCGGGCCAGCCGCTGGTGTCGTGCACCGCCGCGCCGGGGCAGCGCTTCGGCGACGACAGCGTCGACATGGGCACCGGCTTCGACTGCTTCGACCCGCTGGCGCACACCGACTCGCCCCAGGTCACCGGCGCGGCCCGGGACAACCGCCGGCTGCTGCGGCGGCTGATGACCGACGCCGGCTTCGTCAACTACGACCGCGAGTGGTGGCACTACCGCTACCGCGACGAGCCCTGGCCGGACACGTACTTCGACGCGCCGGTGGCCCGCTCCTCGGTGACCGCCGGCTGACCGGGCGGCCGGAGGGGGTGCGGCCCGCGGCGTGGCCGTCCGGCATGATCAGCTCCGGAAGGGGTGCCGCGGCGCGAACCGCACCGGGCGTCCCGGCGGCCACCGCGCCGCCGGACGAGGGGAGAGGCAGTGACCATCGAACGCGTCGGACCGCCGCTGACCGGGGGCGAGCGCGAGACGCTGCGCGCCTTCCTCGACTACCACCGGGCCACCCTCGAAATGAAGTGCGACGGGCTCTCCGACGAGGACCTGCGCCGGCGGTCCATGCCGCCGTCCACCCTCACCCTGCTCGGCCTCGTCCGGCACATGGCCGAGGTGGAGCGCACCTGGTTCCGCCGGGTCATCAACGGCGAGGACGTCCCGCTGGTCTGGTCGGACGCCGGCGACTACCAGGTGGCGTACGACGCCGGCGGGGCCACCCGCTCCGAGGCGTTCGACGCCTGGCAGCGGGAGGTCGAGCACTCCCGCCGCATCGAGCGGGAGGCCGAGTCGCTCGACGTGACCGGCCACAACGCCAGGTGGGGCGAGGACGTGTCGCTGCGGCTGGTGATGCTGCACCTGATCCACGAGTACGCGCGGCACAACGGCCACGCCGACTTCCTCCGCGAGGGCATCGACGGCACGGTCGGCGCCTGAGCGGGGCTGCCCGCGTGCCGTACGCGTCGGGCCCGCCCGCCTCCGGCCGCGCGGTCGGTCAGGCGTCGGCGCGCAGCGGCAGCCAGGCCAGCACGTCCTGGATCTTCGCGTCCCAGTACGCCCAGTCGTGCGCGCCGGGGGAGAGGTCCACGGTCAGCGGGACGCCCCGCTCGCGGGCCGCCGCGACGAAGGTCAGGTTGTCCTCGTACAGGAAGTCCTCGGTGCCGCAGGCGACGTAGAGCGCGGGCAGGTCGGCTCCCGCCGCCCTGTCGAGCAGGGCGAGGGCGTCGTCGTCGCTGCCGGCGACCGCCCGTGCGCCGAAGACGGTGTGCCAGACGCCGGTGTCCAGGGGCGCGGTCGCGTGGTGGTGGCGGGCGGCCACGTCGAGCGCGCCGGAGAGGCTCGCCGCCGCGGCGAACCGGCCGGGATCGCGCAGCGCCCACTTCACCGCCCCGTAGCCGCCCATCGAGAGCCCGGCGACGAAGGTGTCCTCCCGGCGCGTCGAGAGCCGGAAGAACTGGTGACACAGCCGGGGCAGCTCGTCGCTGAGGAAGGTCCAGTACCGGTTGCCGTGCTCCTCGTCGGCGTAGAAGCTGCGCCCGACCTGGGGCATCACCACGGCCAGCCCGAGCGGCGCGACGTAGCGCTCGATCGAGGTGCGGCGCAGCCAGATCGTGTCGTCGTCGGAGAGGCCGTGCAGCAGGTAGAGCACGGGCGGGTCGCCCTGCCGGGCGCTGCCGGCCAGGCCGATCTGCGAGGAGGTCCGCTGGGGCAGGATCACGGTCATCGAGGTGCTGAGACCGAGCACCTCGGAGTGGAAGTCGACGCGCATCAGGGCCACGGTCGTCGACCGTAGCCCATGCTCAGGTCCAGTAGAGGACGCGGCAGGCGGGCAGCCGGGCGGCCAGCTCCCGGTCGAACCAGGAGCGCAGCTCGGTCATGGTGTCGCGCGGGTAGACGTACTTCACCGCGCCGAACCTGCCGTACCTGCGACTGCGGGTCGACTCGTCCATCTCCAGCCGGGTGCGCGGGTACCAGCCGAGCAGCACCTCCTTGCTGCCGGGGGTGAACCGGTGGGTGATCAGCTCGGCGGTCAGGTCGAGCTCCGGCACCCCGGCGACGGCGCCCGCCACGGCGTCGAGCAGCTCGCCGTAGTGCTCCCGCCAGTCGGGCAGCGGCATGATCGGCGCGACGGTCAGCCCCACCGGGTAGCCGTCGAGGGCGAGCCGGCGCAGCGCCGCCAGCCGGTGCGCGACCGTGGCCGTGCCGCCCTCCATCCGCTCGCTGACCGGGCGGCAGTTGACGCTGAACCGGACGCGGGTGCGGCCGGCGTGCGGCAGCCCCACGAACGTGTCGACGTCGGCGTACTTGGTGGTCCACCGCAGCTGCACCGGGGCGTCCCAGCCGGCGAAGTGCTCCACGGCCCGCCGCCAGCTGCCGGTGAGGTGCTCCAGGGCCAGCGGGTCGGTGTAGCAGGACGCCTCGAAGGTGGTGCCCTCGGCGGCCCGGTCGGCGCTGCGGCTGGTCACCGTGCCCCGTCCGGCGTAGTCGGTCAGGCCGGCGAGGATGTCGTCCAGGTCGGCGTACACCCGGGTCACCGGCGGGCCGGAGAGCGAGCCGGCCAGGTAGCAGTACTGGCAGTGGGCCGGGCAGCCCTCCGCCAGGTCGAACCGCCAGTCGGCGCTGGGCGCGATGGGTTGCAGCCGCCGACGCGACGGCGGGCTGACCACGATCGCCATGGTCGCCTTCGCCCGGGCGTACGTCTCGCGGTCGGTCTCGCCCCGGACGCCGGTCAGCCGGTTGGCGCGCAGCCGCTCGACCTCGATGCCCAGGGCCTCGACCCGGTCGGCGATCCGCCGGCCGTGCGGCCGCTCCAGCGCCGCCGGCGTGGCCACCACCCGGCGCGGCGTCCACCGCCGCGCCGGGCGCGTCGGGGGCGCCAACCCGGCCAGGTCGCGGGTCGGCACGCGCTCGCCGCTGGCGTCGTGCGGCGCGGGCGGTACGTCGACGGCGAGCGGCTCGTCGACGTCCACCGGCTCGGCCTCCGGCCTCATCCGCGCCGGTTACCCGCTGCGCCGGGCGGCAACCTCTGCTGCGGTCACCCGCGACCGCGCCCGATCGACCGCCGGGCGGCGACCCGTGGCGCGACGCCCGGCCGCCGGTCCTGCCGGGGTCACCGGGTCGCGGTCGCCGCCAGCCGGGCGTCGAGCGCGTCGAGGTCGGGGACGAACCACACGTGGTCGGCCCGGTTCGACTCCTCGACCAGGGCGCGCAGGGCGGCGCTGGCCGCCAGGTGCGCGGAGATGTCCCCGACGACGACCAGGCGCAGCCGGTAGTTGACGAACTTCTGCATGACCTCGCCGGCGAAGCGCGTGCCGAGGGTGAAGAACGACGCGTCCAGCCGGCCCGCCGGCACGGCCACCGTCTCGGCGCCGAGGAAGGCCGCGCCGACCAGGTCCAGCGCGTCCTGCTCGGTGACGATCGGGGGCCCGTCCGGGTCGCACACCAGCACCGGCACCCCGGCCCGCTCCTGGAGCACGTCAACCACCGTCCACCTCCCGGCCGAGCAGGCCGCTGTCGCCGTCGAGCACCGCGTCGAGCAGGCGCAGCACCTCGGCGGTGGCGGTGGCGCCGCCCAATATCACGATCTTCATGCGGTGCCGCTCCTCGTCGTGGACGGTCTGGATGCGCAGTGGCTGCCCGCGATCGCGGCCGGTGCCGGCCCCGGCCAGGACGAGCGTGCCGAGCCGGTCGGCCGTGGCGCGGTCGACGCCGTCGATCTGCACGATGCTCGACACCTCCACGGTCGCGGCGGCGGGGCGGGCCGACCGCGGTCGCCCGGTCAGCGCGTCCAGGTCGGCGCGGGCGATCCGGTACTGCTTGCCGATCCGCACCGCCCTGAGCCGGCCGGTGCGGATGTAGCCCCGGACGGTGCGCACGTGCAGGCCGAGCCGTTCGGCCACCTGCTCGACCGAGTACATTTCCTCACTCATCGCTCCCTAATCTAGGGCGGATAGGTAAGGATAGGGAAGTCGCCCGTGACGCGGGTCATGATCGCGGCGAGACCAGGGTCCGCCGTCTGGTGGGCCGGCGCAGCCGGGCCCGCACCGCGTCGATGAAGGTGTCCCGGGAGGTCGGGCCGCCGAAGCGCAGCCGGTCGTAGGCGGTGAACGCCGGTTCCAGCGCGTCCAGCTCGTCGACCAGGGCGGGCAGCCGCGCCGCCGCGTCGCCACCGGCCGGGTCGGCGTCGAGGTCCGCCAGCGCCGCCCGGATCGCCGTCACCAGTTCGTCCTTGCGGCGGATCGTGGCCGGGCTGACCGAGCGCAGGCAGACGTACCGGCCGTCGACGTAGGAGTTCCACTCCGCCGCCCCCACGACCGGGTCGGCCCAGTGCCCGGTGAACCACGCCGCCAGCAGGTCGGGGCCGCCGGCCCGATCGGCGAGCGCGAAGAGATCCGCGGGCACCATCTCCGCGCCGTCGGAGCGCAGGTAGCCCGGCAGGGGCAGCCGCCGGTCGAGCATCAGCCGGCGTACGCCGTCCGCGTCGCACCCGCGCTCGGCGCACAGTTCGTCGAGCGTCACGAACTGTGCGCTGACGTACTCGTCGTCCGCCCCGGTCATCGGGTATTCGCCGTTGACCTGCCGGAACCGCTCTGCCACCAACTGCCTGAGCCGCACCTGGCACCTCCCTGTCGCGCGTTTCCGGCGACCGTAACGGCGGGACGGTTCGGCGCCGGCCGAACGATCGGGCGAATACCCATTGCGGCCACCGTCCGGCGCGCCTAGCGTCGTCGACGCAAGGTCAACCGATCGCCCGGGGGGAGTACGCCGTGTCGCAGCGCGCCCGCACCGACGCCATGTGGCTCATGCCGCACGGCGGTGCCTCGCTGCCGACAGGCCAGCGGGTCCCCGGCCGGTGCCGCCCCGAGCAGGGCCGGCAGCCAGGGTGGCGGCGCGACTAGCGCCAGCGCGCACGCGCGGCCGCCCACCCCGTCGGGGTCCGGGCGGCCTTGTCGTCGACGGACCGATTTCCCCCTGCCGCACCCGTCGACCACCGTCCGACGGGCCGGCCGCGCGCTGGGCGCGGAGTGGCCGTGCTGGCCCACTCCCGCCGGGTTCGATTCCCGGGCGGCCGTCGAACCTCTCCGGTCCCACCACGACGGTGGCGGCCAGCCGACGACACGAGGAGACGACGATGAGTTACACCCCGCTCGCGGGCACCCGCGCGCCGGTCCGCGTCTGGACCGACCCGTACGCCATCGAGCCGCAGGCGGCCCGGCAGCTGCGCAACATCGGCGCGCTCCCGTGGGTGGAGGGCGTCGCGGTCATGCCCGACGTGCACTTCGGCAAGGGCGCCACGGTCGGCTCGGTCATCGCGATGCGGCAGGCCGTCTCGCCCGCCGCGGTGGGCGTCGACATCGGCTGCGGCATGTCGGCGGTGCGCACCTCGCTGACCGCCGCCGACCTCCCGGACGACCTGGCCGGGCTGCGCTCGGCGATCGAGGCCACCATCCCGGTCGGGTTCAACCAGCGGGAGAAGCCCGTCGACCCGCGCCGGATCCGGGGGCTGGAGCAGTCCGGCTGGGACGACTTCTGGGGCCGGTTCGCCGGCCTCGACCGGCGGGTGGCGCAGCTGGAGACGCGGGCCCAGCGGCAGCTCGGCACGCTCGGCGGCGGCAACCACTTCATCGAGGTCTGCCTGGAGCAGGGCGGCGCGGACGCGGGGCGGGTGTGGCTGATGCTGCACTCCGGCTCCCGCAACATCGGCAAGGAGCTGGCGGAGCGGCACATCGCCGTCGCCCGGCGGCTGCCGCACAACGCCGACCTGCCCGACCGCGACCTGGCGGTGTTCCTCGCCGGCACGCCGGAGATGGACGCCTACCGCCGGGACCTGTGGTGGGCGCAGGAGTACGCGCGGCGCAACCGGGCGGTCATGCTCGCCCTGCTCTGCGAGGTGGTGCGCGGGCAGTTCCCCGAGGTGCGCTACGACGAGCCGATCTCGTGCCACCACAACTACGTGGCGGAGGAGAGCTACGGCGGCGTCGACGTGCTGGTGACCCGCAAGGGCGCGATCCGGGCCGGTCGGGGGGACCTGGGCATCATCCCGGGGTCGATGGGCACCGGGTCGTACGTCGTGCGGGGCAAGGGGAACCCCGACGCGTACTGCTCGGCGTCGCACGGGGCGGGGCGGCGGATGTCGCGGGCGCAGGCGAAGCGCACGTACACCACCGACGACCTGGCCGCGCAGACCGCCGGGGTGGAGTGCCGCAAGGACGCCGGGGTGGTCGACGAGATCCCCGGCGCGTACAAGGACATCACCGAGGTGATGTCGCAGCAGGAGGACCTGGTCGAGGTGGTGGCGCACCTCAAGCAGGTCGTCTGCGTGAAGGGCTGACCGCCGACCGGCGCCTGGACATGTCGGCCTGTCCGTTGAATCCGGGTCAACGGTCCTGCTCCGATCTTGGCTTGATCGATGTCGCCGGCCCTCGAAGACTGGAGGTCACAACCACCTCAGCCGCACCGATGGGAACCCACACATGAACATCACGAACACGGTCGAGCCGGTCGCGTCGGCGGGGGCGCGACTCCGGACCACCAGGACTCGCACCCGCCCGACGAACCGGTTGCTGATGGGCTGCGGTGTCGCCGCGGGCCCGCTGTTCCTGGCGGTGGGCGTGATCCAGGGTCTGACCCGCGAGGGCTTCGACTTCACCCGCAACGCCCTCAGCCAGCTCAGCCTCGGCGACCTGGGCTGGATCCAGGTGGTCAACTTCGTCGTCGCCGGAACGCTGATCACAGTCGGCGCGACCGGCCTGCGGCGGGCGCTGCGGGACGGGCCGGGCGCCACCTGGGCGCCCCGGCTGGTCACCGTGTTCGGCGTCTCGTTCCTGGTCAGCGCGGTGTTCGCCGCCGACCCCGGCGCCGGGTTCCCCGTCGGCACCCCGGACGGCCCGACCACCGCTCTCAGCGTCAACGGCGCCGTCCACATGGTCGGCGGCATGATCGGCTACCTGGCGTTGTGCGCGGCGTTCTTCGCGCTCGCGCGTCGCTTCGCCGCGCAGGGCCGGCGTGGCTGGGCGCTGGCCTCCCGCATCGTTCCGGTGGTCGTCATCGCCGGTTTCGTCGGCTCGTCGACAAGCGTCCTGGTCTTCTTCGCGGGAGCGGCCCTGGGCCTGGTGTGGCTCTCCGCGACGATCGCCAGGCTCGCCACGACGACGCCGAACGGACGGTGATCGACCGACGCCTCGACCGACGAGCGGGCGACCGCTGTCGCAGAGCGTGATGTGACAACCGGACGTGATCTTCGCTGACTGGGTCAGCGGAGATCACGTCCGGGTCCGAGGAACCGGGGAGCGCAGGTTCGGCCGCCGTCGGCGCGGACGGCGGCGGCAGGCGAGGACATCGACCGCGCGCCGGCCCCTGCCGCTCCGGACCGTGTGGCGCGGCCCCGTCCTGCGGTCCCGTCCCCGGGACCGTAGAGTCTCGCCGTGATCGAGATCGGCACGCAGGTCGACCTGTTCCACCCGGCGAACCGGGTGTGGCGCGCATTGACGGACCGCGAACTGCTCGCCCGGTGGTTCACCGAGGTCGAATTGATGGACGGGACCCGCAACCGGCTGCTGCTCTACACGGCGGGCCTGCCCGGCTTCGACGCCGCCGTGGACGCGGAGCTGACCGAGCGGCGGGAGCCGGAGCTGCTCGCGCTGCGCTGCCTCGAGGGCGGGCGGCGCAGCCGGCTGACCTGTGCCGTGACGCCCACCGCCGAGGGCAGCCGGCTCTCGGTCCGCGAGGTGCTGGAGCACGGCAGCTGGCCCGACGAGCAGCGGGAACAGCGCGAGGAGTGCTACCAGCAGGCCATCGCGGGACGGCTGCCCGCGATCCTCGACTGGCTCGCCTTCCAACAGGTGGACCTGAGCCGTGGCGAGGTCGGCATGACGGCGGAACTGCCGGCCACCGAGGTCGCCGAGGAGTCGGCCACCGGCCGCCGCAACCGGCCGCTGCTGGTCGCCGGCCTGGCCGCCGCCGTACTGGCCGCGGGGGCGGCGGTGTGGGCGGCGCTGCCCGACGAGCCGGACCGTACCGCCGCCCCGATCCCGGCCTCGACCGCCACCCCGGCGCCCACGGTGGCGGCCACGTCGAGCGCCTCGGCCCGACCGACCCCCTCCACCCGGCCCACGCGGACCGCCACCCCGGAGGCCACCCGGGCGAGTCGCACCCCCACGGCTACGGCGAAACCCTCGCCCACGGCCAGCTCGGTCGCGCCGTCCGTCCCCGCCGTGACCGCCCGCTACGGCACCGCCTCCACCCGGCTCTTCGGCTTCACCGGCGAGGTGGTGGTCGACAACCCGGGCGGGGCGGCCGTGAAGGGCTGGACGGTGGTCGTCACGCTGGCCGACGGCGGCACGATCGACGACGTCAGCGGGGCCGACTGGCGCCAGGACGGGCAGCGGATCACCTTCACCGGGCCGCCCGTGCCCGCCGGGGGATCGCGCACGTTCACGTTCGAGGTCCGCGACTCCGACGTACGCACCAAGGCGCCCGAGAGCTGCACGGTGGGCGACACCCCGTGCGCCGGCCTGTGACGGCGAGCGGACCATCCTGTTCCACCGCCGCACGCCGACGGCTACCCGGGCGCCGGGCCGGTGACGGCGGAGGCCCACCGCCCGGCCGCCCCGCCGGTACGGCGTGCCGAGGCGTACGGCGGCTGGCGACGCGGCCGCGCGCGGTCCTCGCGGTGCGGGCCGCGCTGTTAGGATGGGCCGCGACTGATCGGGACAGGGAGACCAGACATGGCGGGTGACGACGACATCTCCGGGTGACACCGGAAGTGCCCGGCTGCCGGCAGGCGTGACACCGCCGCCGTGGCCACGGGCCGTCGCGTCGCAGACCCCCGTCCCCGGGCGCCCTTCCGCGCCCACGTCACACCAAGGGCTTCCGTCATGTCCGATGCCTTCATCGTCTGCTCCAACCTCTCCTTCTCCTGGCCCGACGACACCCCCGTCTTCCAGGGGTTGTCGTTCACCGTGGGCGCGGGCCGCACCGGCCTCGTCGCGCCGAACGGCGCCGGCAAGACCACCCTGCTCAGGCTGATCGCCGGCGAGCAGCGGCCGACCGCCGGCAGCGTCACCGTCGACGGCGTGCTGGGCTACCTCCCGCAGAGCCTGCCGCTGGCCGGCGACCTGACCGTGGCGGAGGTGATGGGGGTCGCCCCGGTGCTCGACGCGCTGCGCGCCATCGAGTCCGGCGACGCCGACGAGCGGCACTTCACCACGATCGGCAACGACTGGGACATCGAGGAGCGCACCCGCGCCCAGCTCGACCGGCTCGGCCTCGACGACGTCTCCCTCGCCCGACCCCTGCACACCCTCAGCGGCGGGCAGGTCGTCTCGCTCGGCCTGGCGGCGCAACTGCTCAGGCGGCCCGACGTCCTGCTGCTCGACGAGCCCACCAACAACCTGGACCTCGAGGCGCGCCGCAAGCTCTACGACGTGCTCGAAGCCTTCGGCGGCTGCCTGCTGCTGGTCAGCCACGACCGGGCGCTGCTCGACCGCATGGACCGCATCCTCGAACTCGACCGCAGCGAGATCCGCTCCTACGGCGGGAACTTCACCGCCTACGAGGAGGCCGTGCGCGTCGAGCGGGAGGTCGCCGAGAAGAACGTCCGCCACGCCGAGCAGGAGGTCAGGCGGGAGAAGCGGGAGATGCAGCAGGCCCGCGAGCGCGCCGAGCGCCGCGCCGGCAACGCCGCCCGCAACCTCAAGAGCGCCGGCCTGCCGAAGATCTTCGCCGGCACCATGAAGCGGGGTGCGCAGGAATCGGCGGGCAGGTCGAACGAGACCCACGCCGCGCGGGTCAGCGACGCCAAGGCCCGGCTCGACGAGGCGGGCCGCGCCCTGCGCGACGACCAGCGGATCACCCTGGAGCTGCCGGGCACCAACCTGCCGGCCGGCCGCACGGTCTTCCACGGCGAGCAGATCCAGGTCCGCTACGGCACGCGCCCGCTGTTCGCCGGCGACGGCGTCGACCTGACGATCCGGGGCCCCGAACGGATCGCCCTGACCGGCCCCAACGGCGCCGGCAAGTCCAGCCTCCTGCGGGTGGTCGGCGGCGACCTGACGCCGGAGAGCGGCCGGGTCAGGCGGGCCGACGGCCGGGTCGCGTACCTGTCGCAGCGGCTGGACCTGCTGGACCTGGACCGCACGGTGGCGGAGAACCTGGCGGCGTACGCGCCCGGCCTGCCCGAGGCGCAGCGGCTGACCCTGCTCGCCCGCTTCCTGTTCCGGGGTGCCCGCGCCCACCTGCCGGTCGGGGCGCTGTCCGGCGGGGAGCGGCTGCGCGCCACCCTGGCCTGTGTCCTGTTCGCCGAACCGGCGCCCCAGTTGCTGCTGCTCGACGAGCCGACCAACAACCTGGACCTGGTCAGCGTCGCCCAGCTGGAGGGCGCGCTCGACGCGTACCAGGGCGCGTTCGTGGTGATCAGCCACGACGAGCGGTTCCTCGCCGAGATCGGGGTGGACCGCTGGCTGCGGCTCGCCGACGGCCGGCTGCGGGAGAGCGACGCCACCGGGGCATAGTCAACGGCGCGCACCCGGGCACCGGGCGACGGGTCCCGGCCGAAACGGGCGTGACCAGGCCGGGCACGTCGCGGCCGCGGTCGAGGCGGGCAGGGCTCCGCGGTCTCGCACTGCTGCGCCCAGGCGTTCTCGCGGGCCGCGGCGTGCGCAGCCCGCAGCCTGCCCAGCGCCGCGGCGTCGATCAGTTCGGCGATCGACACCGCCAGGTCAACCGCGACACGGCCCGGATCATGTCCACCCGCGCGTCGTCCCGCGACCGCGAGGGCGTCAGCACGCGAAAAGTGTCTCTCCTGCAACGGTTGTGGACCCTCGGCGAGTCCTGTCGTCGCAGATGAGAGGCACTTTCGCTGTCAGTGTCTACTGGGTGGGCGGTCGCTATGAAGCATGCCTGGTGCGCTCAGCGGCAGCCTGCGGTGCGGCGAGGCGCGGGACGGACGGGGCCGGCTGTCGATCGGCCAGGACCCAGGCCGTGAACGCCTCGATGCCGTCTACCACCGCCTCGAAGCGCGGTGAGTGGTAGATGTCGAACGAGTGTTGCCCGCCCGGAAGTTCGGCGTAGACCACGGTGTTGTCCCCGGCGCGGCGCAGGCGGGCGGTGAAGTGCCGGGCGCCCTCGACGGTGCCCCAGGCGTCTTTGGTGCCGTGGGCGATGAAGAACGGTGGCGCCTCGGCGTGGACGTACCCCTGTGGCTGGAGTGCCGGCGGAGCCTCGTCGGGTTCCTCGCCGAAGTAGTGGCCGTAGTAGCCGTAGAGGCAGATGGCGCCGGTGACCGTCGTGTCGACCGATTCGAAGCCGGGCTGGAACGTCGGGTCGTTGGGGGTGAGGGCGCACAGGCCCGCAATGTTGGCGCCGGCGGAGCTGCCCGACACGAACAGCCTCGATGCATCGGCGCCGTACGCGTGGCCGTTCGTGCGGACCCAGGCGATGACCTTTTTGGCGTCGATCTGGTGGCCGGGGAACGTGGTCTGGGGCCGCAACCGGTAGTTGGCGCTGAGGCACACCCACCCTTGGCTCGCGAGATGGGTGAGCAGGGGCCGCGCCTCACGGCTCTTCTTCCCGCTGGTGTAGCCGCCGCCGTGGAAGTAGATCAGGACGGGCGCGTTCTGCGGCGCGTCGCGGTGGCGGTAGACGTCGAGGAGGTTTCGGCGCCCGGCGTCCCCGTAGCTGATGTTCTTGACCCGCTCCACGTCATGTCGCGCTCGCAGGAACGGTGCCAGCAGGATGCGTGCCCAGGGCCGGTGGCGACGCAGCGGTACGCGCACGCGGCTCCGCCAGCCTGTCCCCAATCCCTGCTCAAGCGCCTGCCCGACCGCCCGGTCACTGCGTATGCCCCTCCAGGCCGCGACGACGAGACCGGCGATGACTACGGCGGCCACGCCGGCCGTGATCTTGGCGCCCGTCGAGTCAAGATCGCCCTCTGAAGCGGCCAGCGCGGTGGCGGCTACCAGGAAGTAGATGCCCAGGAACGGCAGCTCGTTGATCACCATCCCGAAGAACCAGCTCATCATCGCCACTGGATGTGGCCGGCGCGGCGCGACTACGGCGAAGAACGTGCACCAGGCGGCGAGCGCCACCGTCACGACATATCCCATCGGCATGGCATCTCCACAGTCGGAGTCGGCACCCCTTGTCGATGACGGGGCGCTACGTAGCATCTCGTTGATGCTGCCCCTGGCCGAGTGATCCCCAGGTCCATCCGGGGCTGGGGACGTAGCGAAGGGTGCTGACGATCCGTTTGTGGCGACGAACCTCGACACCCTTCTCGCCGCACTGTACGTGAAGATCGACGACTGGCTGGGGCGGCCTCGTAGGTCCGGTCGGCCACCGAAGCTGTCAGACGCGGAGTTGCTGACCCTCGCGGTGGCCCAGGTGCTGCTCCGGATCCGGTCCGAGGGCCGCTGGCTGTGGTTCGCCCCCGCGCATCCGACTGGCCGCCGGGCTCCTGACCTCGGCGCTCGCGGTCGGGATGATCGTCGGCGCGCCGCTGCCAGCCGCGCACGTTCGTCCCGGTGTTCGCCGCGGCCCACGTCGTGGGCGCCCGCACGGCGAGTTTCGCGGTTCTGCTCGGCTCACATCGCGGAGGTGTGGTGTCAGACCGGGTCGGTGGGGCCGGCCGCGCTGCGATCCATTATGGAAGGATGAGCCGGGGTGCCGCGGTGACAAGACGGGGTGACAGTGGCGGGTGAGGTCGGGCAACTTGGCGACTACCGGCTCCTCCGGCTGCTCGGGGCGGGCGGGATGGGCAACGTCTACTTCGGCGTGTCCTCGACCGGTGACCGGGCGGCCGTGAAGGTGATCCGGCAGGAGTTGGTCAGTGACGACAACCTGCGGCGCCGCTTCGCCACCGAGATCGAGAACCTGAGGCGCGTCTACGGGTCCCGGGTGGCCCGGCTGGAGGACGCCGACCCGCTGGGCGATCCTGCCTGGCTCGCCGTTCAGTACGTCCCCGGCGCCACCGTCAACCAGTACGTCGGGGCACGCGGACCGCTGCCCGTCCGGCTGGCCGCGATGGCCGGGGCGATGCTCGCCGACGGGCTCGCCCGGGTGCACCAGGCCGGCGTGCTGCACCGGGACCTCAAGCCGCAGAACGTGATCCTGGGCCCCGACGGGCCGGTGCTGATCGACTTCGGTCTCGCCGTGCTGACCGAACACGGCAGCCGGCACACCCAGACGGGGCTGCTCATCGGCACCCCGGCCTACATGTCCCCGGAACAGGTGCGGGGCGAGCGGCTCCTCACCGCGGCGGTCGACATCTACGCCCTTGGCGCCACCCTCGTCTACGCCACCACCGGGCACGAGCTCTATCCGGGCACGAGCGGGCTGCACTCGTTGTTGCTGCGCATCACCGATCCTGAGGTGGGGCCCGACCTGGCCGGGGTGCCGGCGGAACTGACACCGGTGCTCACCGACATGCTGGCGCACGACCCGGCGGCCCGGCCGTCGCTGCCAGCGGTCCGCTCCCGGTTGCTGGCGATCGCCAGTGCCGACGGAACGGACGTCACGGAACTACGGCACCGGATCGCCGAGCTGACCTACACCGCCGCCGCGGAGCTCCTGGTGCCACGCGTTGGCGGGCAGCCTTCGGCGGCAACGGCCGGATCGCCGCCGCCGTTCCCCCCGTCGCCCCCCGACGAGGCCGTACCCCAGGCGACGGTCGGGCCGTCGCCGACGCGGCCTGTTCGTCCGCCGGCGCCGACCCGGGTCGACGGCGCGTCGGCGCCCCTCGGGTCGACCCGGACGGACGGGACTGCCGACGGGGCCGTGCCCACCCCGCGAGGCCCGTCCGGTGAGAGCCCGACGTCCCCCGCCGGGTCGCCCGCCTTGTTCCTCGGCGCGCGACCGCTGCGTGCTGTGGCACCCGTATCGCCAGATCCGGCGGGTCCGGTCGGGGAAGACCCGGACGACGACGGCGAGGCGATCGAGGTTCTCGAACCGTTACGGGCCCCGTCGGCGATCAGGGTCGCGAACGCGCTCGCCTTCCTGGGGGTCGCTCTGTTGGCCCTGTTCGCCGCGTTCACGTCGCTGTTGCTGTTCCGGTCAGGGGCGATCCTCTCGGTGGCCTTCTTCCTGGCGATGCTCGGCTTCGGCTGGTGGCTGAGCCGGTTCGGGCGGTGGGGGCTCGTCCTGGCTGCCGAGGACGGGCTCTGGCTGCAGCCCCGCGGCCAGTCCGCCATGACGTTGCCGTGGCCGTTGCTGTGGACGGTGAGTGTGCTGGCGGTCAACGGGCGGCCGGACCGAAGCCGGCTGGTCCTGGGGCTGCCCGCCGACCTGTCGCCCCAGATCCGTCGCTCCCTGGACGTCAACGGGACGCTACGCGCGGCGACAGGGGGTGGATGCACTCTCACTGTCGGCGATATCCGGATGGGCGTCGACGAGGTCGCCGGCGCCATCCGCCGCGTTGCCCCTGACGCCCCGGTGTGGGAGGCGCCGCCCGGCGCACCAACCCCGCCGGGGTTCGAGCACTATCCCTTCCGCATGCCATGGAGTCTCTGGCTGCTGGCCGGGCTCGCCGTCGCCTACCTGGCGGCCCACGTCCTGATGCTTCTGGTGTCGTACGTGTTGCAGAAGTAGCGCTGGCACGGCAGGTCACGGCCGTCGGGGAAGCAGCCTGGGGAGCGGCGCGGACCCGCCGCGTCTCGACCCGCGCCGCGATCGCTGGCCGATGAGAGGAGACGCCGCAGGTCGTCGCGTGACACGATGCGGATGGACCCGAGCAGGGGAGGCCAGCGTGTCGACACCCACCACCGAGCCGAGCCGGCTGCGCGGTCGCCTGACGCGGGTGATCCTCGTCCACGGGTTGCTGGCGGCGGCGTTCGCCCTGCTCGCCGCCATGGGTGCGACGTCGGCGGCCCGGGGCGCGAGAGCGTTCGGCCTGCCGTGGCTGATCGTCGGGGGAGCCGGTGCGCTCGGTGCGCTGCTCGTCGTCGTGGTCGCCTGGCGCCTGCGCGACGGCCCGCCGCCGGCGGCGCCGCGCCGCTGGCCCGTGCGCTGGGAGACGTCGGCGCGTCTGGCCATGGCGCTGGCGGCGCTGGCGGCGGCGACCGTCGGCTACGCGGTGGCGCCGGCGGGGTCGGAGCGCGGCTTCGTGCTCGGTGTGAACTGGACCCTCGCCGGCGCGCTGGCGCTGTTCGCCCTGGCCGCCGGCGACGTGCGACGCGTCGCCTCCCACAACGCCGGCGCCGTCCGACGCCGGCGACGGCGCGAGCCGTGACGTCCCCCGGAGAAGGGCGAGCGTCAGGCGCCACCACCCGGCGCCGGCGACGGCGCGAGCCGTGACGTCCACCGGAGAAGGGTGACCGTCAGGCGTCGGCCGGCGCGGGCGGGCGGCGCAGCGTCCGTAGCGGCGAACAGAACACCGGCAGCCAGGTCAGGGCGTTGGCGAGGGCGCCGACCACGAGGCAGGTCCGGACGTCGGCGTACTGGCCGAGCAGGCCGGCCGCCACCGCGCCGACGGTGAGCGCTCCGGTGAGCAGGAAGCGGAAGGTGGCGTTCATCCGGCCGAGCAGCGCGTCCGGGGTGGCGGCCTGGCGCAGGCTGACCCCGATGACGTTGCCCACGCCCGTGCGCCAGGCCAGCGCCAGCCAGCCGAGCCCCGCCGCCCACAGCATCGCCCCGGTGTCGATCAGTGCGACGAGCCCGCCCAGCGGCGCGACGAGCAGGCCGGGCAGCCAGAGCGCCCGACCGTGGCCGATCCGGTCGGCCATCGGCCGGGCGGTCACCGCGCCGAGCAGCGCCCCGACCCCGCCCACGCCGAGGAACACGCCGAGGGCGCCCGCGCCCAGGCCCAGCTCGCGCAGGAACACCACCGGAAGCATCGTGGTGGTCAACTGCATGGTGAGGTTGATGCTCGCGGTGGACAGGGCGAGCGGCCGCAGCAGCGGGTTGCCGGTCACGTGCCGGACGCCGGCGCTCAACCGCCGGCCGAACCCGCCCGCCTCCCGACGTGCCGGCCGGCGCGGGGCGCCGGCGGGGATCCGCCCGAGGATCGCCGCGGAGAGGGCGAAGCTCAGCGCGTCCGCGACGATCGCGACCGGCGCGGTGAGGACCTGCACCACCAGCCCGCCGAGCCCTCGTCCGGCGATCTGGAGGGTGGCGTTCGTGCTCATCATCAGCGAGTTGGCCGCCACCAGCCGGTCGCGGCCGACGAGTTCCGGCAGGTAGCTCTGCGCCGCCACGTCGGCGAACACGGTCCCGACGCCGGTCAGCAGCACCACCACGTAGAGCTGCCCCATGGTGAGCCCGCCGGCCCACCAGGCCACCGGCACGGACGCGACGAGCGCCGCCCGCAGCACGTCGGCCGTGACCAGCACGGCCCGGTGGGGCAACCCGTCGATCCAGACCCCGGCCGGCAGGCCGATCACCAGGAACGCGGCGGTGCTGAGCGCGCCCAGCAGCCCCACCTGACCGGGGCTGGCCGCCAGCAGGGAGACGGCGAGCACCGGCACCGCGAGGTGGCCGACGTGGAACCCGATGCCGTCGACGAGGGCGGCGGCGTAGAGCAGGCGGAACGAGCGGGGCCAGCGGGGATCGGGACGCCGGCCGGTGGCCGTCGCCGTCGCAGCGGTGGTCATGCCGCCCACCGTGCCGGTGGCGCCCCCCGAAGGCGATAGATTCGATCCTCGCCGAATCCACGGGGGTGGACGATGATGCTGGTCGGGCTGGAGGCGCGGGACCTCGCGACGACGCGGTTCGCCGTGTCGCCGCTGTGGGAGGTGGTCGCCAGCGTGCGGATCCTCCGGGGCGCGCGCCGGTTCCCGGAGCACCTGCCCTGGGCCGAGCGGGTCCGGCCGCGCCTGGCCGGCCTGGACTGGCGGCTCCTCGCCGACCTGGTTCCGGATCCCGCGGTGGTCATCCCGACCTTCGTCTGCCCGCCGCCGGCCACGTCGCAGCCCACCCTCGACGTGGAGCTGGCCACCCTGGTCGCCACCCCGGCCGAGGCCGTGCGGGCCAGCCTCGACGGCCAGCCCGGGCCGCGTCCACCCGGCCTCGCCGAGCTGTACGACGATCCGCCGGCCGGGCTGGCGCGGCTCGCGACGGTCGTCCGGGCGTACGCCGACGTGGCGCTCGGGCCGTACTGGCCGCGGATGCGCACCCTGCTGGAGCGGGAGGTGCTGCTCGGCGCGGCCCGGATGGCCACCGACGGGGTGCAGGGCCTGCTCAACCACCTGGACCCGTACGTCCGGCTGGAGGGCGACACGCTGCACGTCGACCACCTCGTCGTCTCCGGCGAGGTGCGTCTCGACGGGCGCGGCCTGCTGCTGGTCCCGTCGGTCTTCGCCGGACCCCGGGTCTGGTCCAACTTCGGCTCGCCGGGTGGCCAGCCCGTGCTGCGCTACCCGGCCCGCGCCGTGGCGACGCTGTGGGAGCGGGACCCGACCCCGCACGGCCGAGGGCTGGCCCGGGTGCTGGGGCGTACCCGGGCGGCGCTGCTGCACGAGCTGGCGGTGCCCACCTCGACCTCGGAGCTGGCCGACCGCTGCGGGCTGAGTCCCGCTACGGTGTCGGCGCACCTCGGGGCGCTGCGCGACGCGGGCCTGGTGGGCGCCCACCGCGCCGGCCGCTTCGTGCTGTACGCGCGGACGACCGCGGCGGAGGCGCTGGTCGCCGCCGCCCCCTGACCGACGGAAGGAACCGACATGACCGTGCGCACGCCGAGGGTCTCCTGCGTCTTCGTCTGCCACGACGGCGCCGGGCGGTTGCTGCTGGCCCGGCGCGCGGCCGGCGCCCGGGACGAGCCGGGGAGCTGGGACACGGGCGCGGGCGCGCTGGAGTTCGGGGAGAGCTTCGAGGCGGCGGTCGGTCGCGAGGTCGCCGAGGAGTACGCGGCCGAGCCGCGGTCGGTCACCCTGCTCGGGGTGCGCAACGTGCTGCGCGACGATCCGCCCTCGCACTGGGTGGCGGTGCTCTTCGCGGTGCGCGTCGACCCGGCCGAGGTGGCGATCGGCGAGCCGCACAAGTTCGACCGGATCGGCTGGTTCACCCGCGACGCGCTGCCCGCGCCGCTGCACTCGCAGCTGCCGGCGACCCTGGCGATGCTGCCCGACCCGCTGCCCTGACCCCGACGGGGACCCGCCCGTCGGGTGGTCCCGGTGGTGACGGGGCGGGGACGCCGGTATGACGATTCCGTTATGCCGTATATCGGCGGCGCTCGCCTTAGCATTCACGTACATCGATGACCGGCGGTGGCACGCCGCCGGCCAACTCAGGGAGTGCGTGTATGTTCCGACGACAACTGCTGCGCGCGGCGACCGCCGCGTTGGCGGCGGTGCTGGCCGCAACCGGAATGCAGGTCGCCACCGACACGAGCGCGTCCGCCGCCGCCCGCACCGTCTACTACGACGCCAGCCGCGCCGGCGAGTTCCGCACCAACTTCGACCAGGCCGCGGCCATCTGGAACAGCCGGGTCAGCAACGTCCAGCTGGTGGCCCGCACGCCGGGCAACGTCACCATCTACGTCGACAGCGGCTGGCCGCGCGCCCAGGTCACCAGCCTCGGCGCCGGCCGGGTCTGGATGGGCTGGACCGCCGTCAACCAGGGGTACAACCGCACCCGCATCGCCACCCACGAGCTCGGCCACATCCTCGGCCTGCCCGACCGGCGTACCGGGCTCTGCTCCGACCTGATGTCCGGCAGCAGCGCGCCGGTCTCCTGCACCAACGCCTACCCGAGCGCCGCCGAGGCGTCCCGGGTGGACCAGCTCTTCGCCGGCGGCCTCGCCCCCGCCGAGGTGCCCACCGGCACGTTCTCCTGGAACGACGGCGGCGACATCTCGCCGTACGTGGTCGGTGGCCGGCCCGCCACCGAGAACTACCCGTGGATGGTGTACGTCTCCGGCTGCACCGGCACCCTGATCAAGGCCAACTGGGCGGTCACCGCCAAGCACTGCTCGACGCCGTCCTCGGTGCGCGTCGGCAGCATCTACCGCAACAGCGGCGGCACCGTGGTCAGCGTCGTCCGCGCGGTCAACCACCCGAGCGTCGACGTGAAGCTGCTGCAACTGTCCAGCTCGGTCGGCTACGCCCCGGCGCCCATCCCCAGCACCTCGGGTGCCGTCGGCACCGCCACCCGCATCATCGGCTGGGGCCAGACCTGCGCTCCCCGGGGCTGCGGCGGCGCCCCGACCGTCGCCCACGAGCTGGACACCTCGATCGTGTCGGACAGCCGCTGCCTCGGCATCAACGGCCCGTACGAGATCTGCACCAACAACACCAACGGCAACTCGGGCGCCTGCTACGGCGACTCGGGCGGCCCGCAGGTGCGCCGCATCGACGGGGCCTGGGCCCTGATCGGCGCCACCAGCCGGGCCGGCAACAACAACTCCACCTGCGCCACCGGCCCGTCCATCTACGTGGACCTGCCGTCCATCCGGACCTGGATCAACACCCAGGTCGGCGGCCTGCCCGCCTGACGGCCCACCCCGGGGGACGCCGCGGCCGCGGCGTCCCCCGCTCGTCGTCTGCCGGGGTCCGCTCGTCGCCGGCCCGGCGCGTTCCCCGCTCGTCGCCCGCCAGCGTCGTCCCCCGCTCGCCGCCCGCCCGGGGCGTCACGCGGCGAGCACCCGCCGTGCGGTACGGTGCGTGACACATCGACCCCCTCCGAGGTGATCCATGCCCGCCGTGGCCGCACTCGCCCTGACCCTGGCGCTCGCCCCCGCGCCCACGCCCTCGGCCTCGGGCGGACCCGTCGGCGACCTCCTCGGCGGCGTGGGGCAGATCGTCGACGACCTGCTCACCGGCGGCGGCCGGGCGACGCCGAGCGCCTCCCCGACGCCGGCCCCGTCCGACCCGTCCGCCTCGCCCGACCCGTCGAAGCCGGCCGATCCGTCGGCGGCGCCGGCCGCGCCCGGCGCGACCGCGTCGGCCACGACGCCCGCTCCGGCCGCCGGTGGGGGCCGGACCGCGGAGGGGCCGGGCGAACGGAAGGCGGCGGTGCCCGCCCCGAACGGGCGGACGTCCACGTCGGACGCCCCGACGAGCGTCGGGGCCGCGCCGCTGAAGGACGACGGGGGAGCGGAGCGGTGGCTGCCCTACGGCCTGGCGGCGGCGGCCGTCGCGGTGCCGGTGCTGCTCGTCGCGCGCCGGCGTCGACCCGCCGCCCCGGCGCCCGCCGCCCCGGCCGGCGCGCCCGCTCCCACGCCCGACCCGGACGGGGAGCCCCTGCTCGACAACGTGACCCGGCTGCCGACGAACCTCAACGCCATCTACGAGCTGGGCCGGCTCGACGAGCGGCTGAGCCAGGAGCGCGACCGCCGGTCCTGACGGTCACCCGCCGGTCCGCACGGCCACCGACCGCGGTCGTGGCGGTCTTCCGCCTGCAGTCATGGCGGCTGACGCTGCCGCCTGCCGCCTGCCGCCTGCCGCCTGCCGCCTGCCGCCTGCCGCCTGCCGGCCCGTCGGCCCGCCGGCCCGCTGGTGGCCGCTGCTGCCGACTGGGGACCTTCGACCGACGACTGCCGACTGCCTGCCGTCGGTCCGGGAGGGCCGGTGCCGCCCATCGGCCGTCGGCGGTACCGCGCGTGATCCGCTGCTGACGCTCTGACCAGCGTTTCCGCCGGTTGGAAACGTTTTCGTAACGGACCCTTGACCTGTTCGCCACGGGCGGCGCAGACTCCCCGGAAACGTTTACAGGAAATCAGTTGGAGGTGCCGCGCGTGGGTCGTAAACGTTTACATGAGTCGGCCGACAGCCGGCCCACCGTCCACACCGTCGCCGCCCGCGCCGGCGTCTCCATCGCCTCCGCCTCCCGGGTCCTCAACGGCGTCGGCGGCAGCGAGGAGACCATCCGCCGGGTCCGCGCCGCCGCCGCCGAGGTCGGGTACGTGCCCAACGCCATCGCCCGCTCGCTGCAGTCGCAGCGCACCGGCCTGATCGCGCTCGCCGTCGAGGACATCGGCAACCCCGTCTACGTGTCGATGATGCGGGCCATCGAGGCGGTGGTGGCCGCGTCCGGCCGGCAGCTGCTCGTGCACGCCACCGGCGGGCGGATCGCCAACGAGACGGCCCTGCTGCGGCGGCTGGCCAACCGCTACGTCGACGGCATGATCCTCTCGCCGATCCGGGTCACCGACGACCACCTCGCCGCGCTGGTGCAGAGCCCGGTGCCGGTGGTGGTGGTCGGTCAGCTCGCCGCCGACGCGCCCGTCGACAACGTACGGACCGACTCCCGCCACGGCGTCGCGCTCGCCGTGGAGCACCTGGTGGCCACCGGGCGGCGGCGCATCGGCTTCGTCAACGGCCCGCTGGACACCGTCCCCGGCGCCACCCGCGACGCCGGCTTCCGCGCCGCGCTCGCCGAGCACGGCATCCCGCTCGACGAGCGGCTGGTCGAGGTCGGCGACTTCCAGTACCAGCCCGGTCGCGCGGCGACCGAACGGCTGCTCGCCCGGGCCCGCCCGGACGCCCTGGTCTGCGCCAACGACCTGATCGCCGTCGGCGCGCTGCACGCGCTGCTGGCCGCCGGGCACCGGGTGCCCGAGGACGTGGCGGTGGTCGGCATGGACGACACCGAGCTGGCCCAGATGATGTTCCCCCAGCTGTCCAGCGTCTCGCTCGGCTCGGCCGAGCGCGGTCGCCGGGCGGCCGAGCTGCTGCTGCAGCGGATCGACGACCCGGCCCTGCCGCCCCGCCGGGAACAGGTGTCGCCCGGCCTCGCCGTCCGCGCCTCCAGCCGGGCTGCCGTGCCCGCCCCCCGCCCGTCCACCGAGGAGGTGCCGTCGTGACCACCGTCGCGCAGCGGCCGGACGTCGACCGGAACGGTCCGGGCCGGCGGCACACCCGGTCCCGCTCCGACCGGACCATGATCTACCTGCTGCTGCTCCCGTCGCTGCTGCCGATCCTGGTGCTGTCGGTCTTCCCCCTGGTACGCGGCATGTACCTCGGGTTCACCGACGCCCGGGCCGGACGCAACGTCGACGTGAGCTTCACCGGGTTGGAGAACTACCGCGAGCTGCTCGGCGACGAGCTGTTCTGGAACTCCTTCCAGGTCGGCCTGCTCTGGGCGTTCGGGGTGACCGTCCTGCAGTTCCTGCTGGCCCTCGGGCTCGCGCTGCTGCTCAACCAGCGGCTGCGCTTCCGCGGCGTGGCGCGCGTGCTGGCCGTGGTGCCGTGGGCGATGCCGCCGGTGGTGGTCGGCATCCTGTGGAAGCTGGTCTACCACCCCGACGCCGGCCTGCTGAACGAGTTCTTCCACCGCGTCGGCGCCGACGGGCTGCGGACCAACTGGCTCGGCGACTTCGGCACCGCCCTGCCCGCCGTGATCGTCGTCGGGGTGTGGGCGGGCATGCCGCAGACCACCGTCGTGCTCCTCGCCGGCCTGCAGGGGGTGGGTCGCGAGCTGCACGAGGCGGCGGCGGTGGACGGCGCCAGCACCTGGCACCGCTTCCGGCACGTCACGCTGCCCGCGCTGGCCCCGGTGATCGTGGCGATCACCTCGCTGGACTTCATCTGGAACTTCAACTCGTTCGGCCTGGTCTACGTGTTGACCGCCGGCGGGCCGGGCGGCAAGACCATGCTGCCGATGCTCTTCGCCTACGAGGAGGCGTTCCGCTACGGCAACTACGGCTACGCCGCCGCGCTCGGCAACGTGATGGTCGTGATCATCGTGGCGCTGCTGGCCGTCTATCTCCGTCGCCGGCTCAGGGAGGCGAACTAGCCATGGTCGGTGTCGGGAGTGACCCCGCGAGCCCCGCAGTCCTGATCGGAGGGCAGTGATGTTCGGAAAGCCGAGCCGCACCGGGCGGGCGTTGCAGTACCTCGCGCTGGCCGGCTACCTGATCTTCCTCGGGTTCCCGCTGGTCTGGCTGGTCTCGACGGCGTTCAAGCCGCCGCGCGAGCTGGTCCAGCTGCACCCGACGCTGATCCCCACCAACCCGACGGTGGAGAACTTCGTCCAGGCGTTCACCGAGCAGGAGCTGGGCCGGGCCGCGCTGAACAGCCTCCAGGTCTCGCTCGCCTCGGCCGTGCTCACCGTGCTGGTGGCGCTGCCCGCGTCGTACGCCCTGGCGCGGTTCCGCTCGAAGCTCGGCACCGCGGCGCTGGGCTGGGTGCTGCTGTCCCAGCTCTTCCCGTTCGTGCTGCTGATCATCCCGATCTTCCTGGTGCTGCGGCAGGTCGGGCTGGCCAACACGCACGCCGGGCTGGTGCTGATCTACGTGGTGTGGGCGCTGCCGTTCGCGCTGTGGATGTTGCAGGGCTTCGTCCGCAACATCCCCCGCGAACTGGAGGAGGCCGCCTCCGTCGACGGCGCCAGCCGGGTGCAGATCCTGCGGCGGGTGGTCTTCCCGCTGCTCGCCCCCGGGCTGGTCGCCACCGCCCTGTTCTCGTTCATCTCGGCCTGGAACGAGTTCTTCTTCGCCCTCGTGCTGATCAAGACCCCCGAGCTGGCGACCCTGCCGGTCGCGCTGGCCCGCTTCGTGGGCATCGAGGGCACCGCCCGCCTGGGCCCGCTGGCGGCCGGCTCGCTGCTGGCCACCCTGCCCAGCCTGATCTTCTTCGCGTTCATGCAACGCCGGCTCTCGTCCGGGTCGCTCGCCGGCGCGGTCAAGGGCTGACCCCGTCCCCCATCCACCACCAAGGAGGTACCCCCCATGCTCCGTACCAGATTCCGTCGGCTCGCCGCGGCGGCGGCGGTCGCCGTCGTCGGCCTCGGCGCGCTCACCGCGTGCGGTGACGGCGGCGACGACGAGGCCGCGTCCGGCCCGGTCAAGCTGCGCTTCCTCAGCCTGGCCTGGCAGAAGGAGTCGCTGCAGGCCAACAAGGACCTGGTCGCCAAGTGGAACGCCGAGCACCCGGACATCCAGGTCGAGTACGTCCAGGGTGACTGGAACTCGATCCACGACCAGCTGCTCACGTCCTTCGAGGGCGGCGACGCGGCCGACATCGTGCACTACGAGGCGTCCGCCATCGGCGAGTTCAGCAAGCAGGGCTACCTGGCCGACCTGTCCAAGCTCGTCTCCGACGACCTGAAGGGTCAGATCGACAAGGGCATCTGGGACACCGTCACCTACGACGGCAAGGTCACCGGCGTGCCGTTCCTGCTGGAGTCGCAGGTCGTCATCGCCAACAAGAAGCTGCTCGACGCGGCCGGCGTCGCGGTGCCGCCCGCCGACGGCGGCTGGACCTGGGACGAGTTCCAGGCCAACGCGCAGAAGCTCACCAAGCCCGGCCAGTACGGCGCGGCCTGGGCGCTGAAGTCGCCCACCAACCGGGTGCTGAACCTGGCGCTCAACTTCGACGGGAAGTTCTTCTACACCGACGGCGGCCGCACCGAGGTCCGGGTCGGCGACGCCGAGAAGGAGGTCCCCAAGCGCATCCACGACATGATCTACACCGCGAAGTCGGCCTCCCCGGAGGCGCTCGGGATGAGCGGCGCGGACACCCTGCCCGGCTTCTTCGGCGGCAAGTACGCGATGCTGCCCGGCTCGGTGTCGCTGCGCCAGCAGATGGTCGAGCAGGCGCCGGCCGGCTTCGAGTGGGTCACCCTGCCGCCGATCAAGGGGCTGTCCAGCAAGCAGGCCGCCAACCCGCAGACCCTGTCGGTCGCCGAGGACTCCAAGCACAAGAAGCAGGCGGCGCAGTTCATCGAGTTCTTCCTGAACCCGACCAACATGGCCGCCCTGGCCAAGGGCGACTGGCTGGTGCCGACCGGCAAGCAGGCCAACGAGGAACTGGTCAAGCTCACCGGCGGCAAGCAGGGCTGGGACGTCGCCGCGGACAGCGCCGCCGACCTGACCGTCGCGCCGTTCCAGCAGGCCCAGGGCTACCCGGAGTGGAAGACCAAGTACGCCACCCCGGCCCTCCAGCAGTACTTCGCCAACAAGATCACCCTTGACCAGCTCGGCACGCAGCTGGTCGACGGTGGCAAGCAGGTTCTGAGGTAACGATGTCTCTCCTTCTCGACAAGTCAGTCGGATGTCTCGTCGGAGCCGCCGTGGGTGACGCCCTCGGCGGGGCGACCGAGACGGCGCTTCCGGAGCAGATCCGCGCCCGCTTCGGCGGCTGGGTCGAGGGCATCGTGCCCCCGTACCACGCCGACTGGGCCACCGCGCGGCCACTCGCGCCGTACCACAAGGGCGACGGGCACATCACCGACGACACGTTGATGACCCACGCGCTCGTCCGGGCGTACGCGGCCAAGCGCGACCACCTCGACGCGTACGACGTGGTGGAACTGCTCGTCCCCGACCTGATCGAGCGGGTGGTGTACATCCCGGACCTGGAGCGTGAGGGGGTGACCTTCCACCGGCTCGCGGCCGCCGAGCGGTGGCTGGTCACCCGCCTGCACCACGCGCACGCCGACCCGCGCGAGGCGGGGGTCGGCAACATCGTCAACTGCGGAGCGGCCATGTACATGGCCCCGGTCGGCATCGTCAACGCGGGCGATCCGGCCGGGGCGTACGCCGAGGCGGTGGAGATCGCCGGGGCGCACCAGCACAGCTACGGTCGGGAGGCCGCGGCGGTCTTCGCCGCCGCGGTCGCCGCCGCCGCGGCCCCGGGCGCGGGCGTCGAGGACGTGGTCGCCGCCGCGCTCGACCTGGCCCGCGACGGCACCCGGTCGGCCATCGACGCCGTGGTCGAGGAGGCCCGGGGGCACCGGGACTGGCGGGCCGCCATCGGCCCGCTGCGCGCCGCGGTCGCCCCCTACGACACGGTGGGGGAGGAGTACCGCAGCCCCGGGCTGGGCGCCCGGCGGCCGAGCCGGCTGCACGCCATCGAGGAGCTGCCGGTGGCCATCGGCATGCTGGTGGTGGCCGGCGGCGACTTCCGCGAGGCGGTGCTCGGCGCGGTCAACTACGGCCGCGACGCCGACTCGACCGCCACCATGGCCGGGGCGATCGCCGGGGCGCTCGGCGGCGCGGCGGCCGTGCCGGCACAGTGGTCGGAGGCGGTCGCGGGCGCGTCCCGCACCGACCTGGTCGCGCCCGCCCGGGCGCTCGCCGAGGTCGCCACGGAGGTCTTCGACCGCGACCGGGAGCGCTTCGCCCGCCGCGCCGAGCGCTTCGGCGGCCTCACCGACGCCCCGGCGGGCGGCACGGTCGACGGACCGTCGGGGGCGGTGGCCGGGGAGCCGGCGCGGTGAGGATCACCTGGGTGCAGCCCGAGGACCTGCTGCCGCACGAGATCGCGGCCAGCCGGGACGAGGGGCGCGACGTCGACGCGATCGCGCGGGAGTGGAGCGAGGCCGGCGGGGAGCTGACCCCGCCGGTCAGCGGGGCCTCGCCGACGCCGGCCGCGCCGCCGCTGCGGGCGCTGGCCGCCCGGCTGCTCGACGAGGCCGACGCGCTGCCGGGCGCCGGCAGCGCCGACGAGCCCGAGGACCTCGCCGACGTCCGCGCCACCTGGCCGGCGGCCTGGTCGCTGCCCACCGGCCCGCCCGCGTACGACCGGCTGCACGGCGCGTGGCTCGGCCGGGCGGCGGGCTGCCTGCTCGGCAAGCCGGTGGAGAAGATCCCCCGGCACGGGATCCGGGAGATCCTCGTCGCCACCGGCCGGTGGCCGCTGCGCGACTGGTTCACGGCCCGGGGGCTGCCCGCCGACGTGGCGGCCCGCTGGCCGTGGAACCGGCGCAGCGCCCCGACCAGCCTCGCCGAGAACATCGACGGGATGCCCGAGGACGACGACCTGAACTTCGCGCTGCTGGCGCTGCGCGTGCTGGAGACCCACGGGCGGGACTTCACCAGCGCCGACGTGGCGCAGGCCTGGTTGGACTGGCTGCCCGGCGGCCGGGTCTTCACCGCCGAACGGGTGGCCTACCGCAACCTGCTGCTGGGGCTGGCCCCGCCGGACACGGCGCGGCGACACAACCCGTTCCGGGAGTGGATCGGCGCGCAGATCCGTACCGACGTGTACGGCTGGGTCAACCCCGGCCGCCCCGACCTGGCCGCCGAGCTGGCCTGGCGCGACGCCGCGGTCAGCCACGTCCGCGCCGGGGCGTACGGGGCGATCTGGGTCGCCGCGCTGGCCGCCGCCGCGACCGTGGCGGGCGACGTCGACGAGGTGCTCGACGCCGGCGAGTCGGTGCTGCCGCCGCGCAGCCGGTTCACCGCCGCCGTCCGGGAGGCGCGCGCCCTCGGCTCGACGGTCGACGACTGGGAGACGGTGGTGGACGAGCTGTACGCCCGGCACGGCCACCTGCACTGGGTGCACGTGCGCAACAACGCCGCGCTGGTCGCCGCCGCGCTGGCGTACGGGCGCGGCGACCTGGAACGGTCGATCTGCGCGGTCGTCAGCGGCGGCTGGGACACCGACTCGACCGGCGCGACCGTCGGCGCGGTGACCGGGGCGCTGACCGGCGCGTCCGGGCTGCCCGAGCGGTGGGTCGGCCCGCTGCGCGACCGGCTGGCCAGCAGCATCGCCGGCTTCGACGGCATCGGCTTCGGCGAGCTGGCCGCCCGCACCCTCGCCCTCGCCGACCCGGCGCCGTCCGGCGTCACCGCGACCCGGGGCGGGCTCGCGTGAGCGCGCGGGTGGTCGTGGTGGGCAGCGCCAACCTGGACCTGGTGGTCACCGCGCCGCAGCTGCCCCGCCCCGGCGAGACGGTGCTGGGGGAGGACTTCCGGACGGTGCCCGGCGGCAAGGGCGCCAACCAGGCCGTCGCCGCCGCCCGCGCGGGCGCGCGGTG
>NZ_JBSGDY010000053.1:0-35848 GCF_053602615.1 Micromonospora sp. NPDC004336 | reverse complement strand
CTCCCCGCGCGGGAGGTCGCCGGCCCCGGCCCCGTTTCCCGCCGGGACCTCACCGGGGCAGCAGCATGGCCACCGCCAGGGCCGCGATCAGGGCGCTGGAGACCAGCGCCGTGACCCGCCGGCCGCGCGGCCCGGTCAGCACCCGCCCGACGAGGCTGCCCCCACCGGCGATCAGCAGCTGCCAGCTGGCCGAGGCGACGAAGGCGCCCGTCACGAAGAGCAGCGCGTCGGCCGTGCCCGCGTCCGCCCCGCCCTGCCGGCCGATGACGAGGGCGGCGAAGTAGACCACCGTCGCCGGGTTCAGCAGGGTCAGGGCCAGCACGCCGGCGAAGGCCCGGGCCGGGGTGTCCAGGCCCCGGCGACTGCCGGCGGGGCCCGCCGACGCGCCGCCCGGGCGCAGCGCGCGCCAGGCCCCGTGGCCGGCGAGGGCGAGCAGCACGGCGGCGGCGGCCAGCCGCAGCGGCCCGGCGACCGGGGCGATCAGCCCGGCGACCACGGCGCCGCCGAGGGCCGCCACCGCGGCGTAGAGCCCGTCGGCCGTCGCCACTCCGAACGCGGCGGCGGCGCCGACCCGGAACGACGTACGGGCGGTGAGCCCGAGGATGAGGACCGCGATGGCGCCGACGGGTATCGCCACGCCGTAGCCGGCGAGCAGGCCGGCGACGAAGGCCTCACTCATGGCGTACGGGCACGGCACGGCGGTCGGTCACCGGGCCATCCTGCCGCCGCCCGTTCGGCTGCGGAACCGAGTTTCACCTCGTCGCGGTGGCGCGAGACGCACCCGGTCCCGCGAGCGGGCGACCGGGCCGCGGGGGCGGGACCCCCGCGGCCCGGGTGCCGTCAGGCGGGCCGACGGCCGAGGTAGCCCAGCAGTCGGGCGACGTCGTCCGCGTCCGCGCCGGGGTCGATCGCCGGGGCGTACGCCCCGTAGGCGCGCAGCGGCTCGACGATCTGCCGGGCGACCGTCAGCAGCGGACGGGCCAGCGCGTCGGTGAGCGGGGACGGCTGCCCGGTGGCCGTCGCGATGTCCCAGGCGTGCACCGCCGCGTCGAGGGCGCACGCTCCGGCCCCGATCTCGGCCGGCAGCTTGCCCATCGGCAGCGGCGTCGGCACCTCGGGGTCGTCGTCGGCGATCCCCGCCCAGGCGGCGGCGGAGGCGTCGAGGGCGGCCCGGAGCTCGGCCGCCGGATCGCCGTCGATGCGGCCGGAGGGGGCGAACGGGTCCTCCGACGGCCAGGGCCCCCCGACGATCGCCGCGGCGTAGGCCAGCTGGTCGCCGATCGCGTGCTGGAGCACCTGGGTGACCGTCCACCGCTCGCACGGGGTGGGCCGCTCCCAGGCGTCGGCCGGAACCCCCGCGACGGTCGTCCGGAGCGCGTCGTGCGCCTCGCTCAGCACGGTCCGCCACTGTCCGGTTGCGGTTGCGCTCATGTTCTGACCCCCTGTGATGTGGTGCGGAACCCGTCCGCTCCGTTCCGAGGACCAGCATAGCAGAACGGAATGATCCGTTCCACTCGCTATTTTCGCCGGACCCGAAGACGCGTCGAGCGCGGCACCCCTGGGGTGTCGCGCTCGAGGCGGATCGACCGGAAAAGCCGGTCAGACGTTGAAGCCGAGGGAGCGGAGCTGATCGCGCCCCTCGTCGGTGATCTTGTCGGGGCCCCACGGCGGGAGCCACACCCAGTTGATCCGGATGTCGTCGACCAGGCCGCCACCCGGGCCGGTGGTCAGCGCCTGCCGGGCCTGGTCCTCGATCACGTCGGTCAGCGGGCAGGCCGCCGAGGTCAGCGTCATGTCCAGGGTGGCGACGTTGTCGTCGTCGACGTGCACGCCGTACACCAGGCCCAGGTCGACCACGTTGATGCCCAGCTCGGGGTCGACGACGTCCTTCATCGCCTCCTCGATGTCGGCGACGGCGGCCCGGCCCCGGGCCGACGGCGCGGCAGCCGTGGCCGGCGCGGTGCCGGTGGCCGCCGCGGCGTCCGTGGCCGTCTCCGGCGTCGTCGTGCCGTCGACCGCCGGCGTCGCCGCGGTGGCGGTGTCCTCGCTACTCATGCCTTAACCTCCGAAGGGCTCACGCCCACGCCGGCGCGTGCCGCGGCGTCCTTGAACGCCATCCACGGCAGCAGCGCGCACTTGACCCGGGCGGGGTAGCGGGCGACGCCCGCGAACGCCACCCCGTCACCGAGCACGTCCTCGTCCGGCGTGACCTGACCACGGCCGGACATCAACTCGACGAACGCCTCGTGCACCCGGAACGCCTCGTCCGCGCCGCGACCGGCCAGCAGCTCGTGCAGCACGCTCGCCGACGCCTGGCTGATCGAGCAGCCCATGCCGTCGTACGAGACGTCGTGCAGCACGTCGCCGTCGGTGGCGACCCGGACGGTCACCTCGTCGCCGCAGGTCGGGTTCACGTGGTGCGCCTCGGCCACCCGGTCCGCCGGGTCGCCCGCGTCCCGCAGGCCGCGGCCGTGCGGGTGCTTGTAGTGGTCCAGGATGATCTCCTGGTAAAGGGACTCAAGCTGCATCAGGCCGAACTCCCGTCGATCCGCGGGCCCCTGCGTCCGCCGCTCACTCGAACACCTTCCGCACCCGCTCCAGGCCCGCCACCAGGGCGTCGATCTCCTCTGTGGTGGTGTAGAGGTAGAACGAGGCCCGCGTCATGGCCGGCACGCCGAACCGGGTGCACACCGGCCGGGCGCAGTGGTGGCCCACCCGCACCTGCACGCCGAGGGAGTCGAGCACCTGCCCCACGTCGTGCGGGTGGATGTCGCCGAGGGCGAACGAGATGGTGCCGCCCCGGCCCACCGGCACGGTCGGCCCGAAGATCCGCAGGCCCCGCACCGAGCCGAGCGCGTCCAGCGCGTACGCCGTCAGCTCCTTCTCGTGCCACTGGATGGCGCGCATCCCGATGCCGCTGAGGTAGTCGACGGCGGCGCCCAGCGCGACCGCCTCGGCGATCGGCGGGGTGCCCGCCTCGAAGCGGGCCGGCGGCGCGGCGAACGTCGAGCGCGCCATCGACACCGTCTCGATCATCGACCCGCCGCCCAGCACCGGCGGCATCGCCGCCAGCAGCTCGGCCCGGCCCCAGAGCACCCCGATGCCGGTCGGGCCGCACATCTTGTGCCCGGTGAAGACGATGAAGTCGGCGTCGTAGTCGACCACGTCCATCGGCATGTGCGGCACCGACTGGGAGCAGTCGAGCAGCAGCAGCGCCCCCACCTGCCGGACCCGCTCGGTGATCCGCGAGGTGGCGTTGACGGTGCCGAGGATGTTGGACATGTGCACCAGCGAGACGATCTTCGTCCGTTCGGTGACCAGGTCCTCCAGCCCGGACTCGTCCAGGCGCCCGTGGTCGGTGACCGGGAACCAGCGCAGCGTCGCGCCGGTGCGCTCGGCCAGCAGCTGCCACGGGACGATGTTCGAGTGGTGCTCCATCTCGGAGATCACGATCTCGTCGCCGGGGCCGAGCCGGAAGCGGGGGTCGGCGTCGGGGCGCAGCGAGGCGTTGGAGAACGCGTACGCCACGATGTTGATCGCCTCGGTGGAGTTCTTGGTGAACACCACCTCGTCCACGCTCGGCGCGTTGACGAACGCCGCGACCTTCGCCCGCGCGCCCTCGTACGCCTCCGTGGCCTCCGTGCCCAGCGTGTGCACCGAGCGGGACACGTTGGCGTTGTGCGCGGCGTAGTGCTCGGCGAGCACGTCGAGCACCTGCCGCGGCTTGTGCGAGGTGTTGGCGCTGTCGAGATAGACCAGCCGGTGCCCGTTGACCTCCCGGTCGAGGATCGGGAAGTCGGCGCGCACCTTGGCCACGTCGTAACGCGGCACGTCGTCGTACTGCGGCATCCCCGGCGGGATCGCGATGGAAGTCATGTCGACGGCCCCACCCATTCTCCGAGGACTCAGGCCCGGGCCGAACCGGCCCCGGCGACGTACCGCTCGTAGCCCTCTTCCTCGAGCTTGTCGGCCAGCTCCCGGCCGCCCTGCTCGACGATCCGGCCGGCGACGAAGACGTGCACGAAGTCCGGCTTGATGTAGCGCAGGATCCGGGTGTAGTGGGTGATCAGCAGCATGCCGGTGTCGCCGGTGTCGCGGACCCGGTTGACGCCCTCGCTGACCACGCGCAGCGCGTCGACGTCGAGGCCGGAGTCGGTCTCGTCGAGGATGGCGATCTTCGGCTTGAGCAGCTCCAGCTGCACGATCTCGTGCCGCTTCTTCTCGCCGCCGGAGAAGCCCTCGTTGACGTTGCGCTGGGCGAACGCCGGGTCCATCTGGAGGCGCTCCATGGCGCCGCGCAGCTCGCCGCCCCAGGTGCGCAGCTTCGGCGCCTCGCCGTCGATGGCGGTCTTGGCGGTGCGCAGGAAGTTCGCCACGGACACGCCCGGCACCTCGACCGGGTACTGCATGGCCAGGAAGAGGCCGGCGCGGGCCCGCTCGTCGACGGACATGGCCAGCACGTCCTCGCCGTCGAGGGTCACCGAGCCGCCGGTGATCTCGTACTTGGGGTGGCCGGCGATCGAGTAGGCCAGGGTCGACTTGCCGGACCCGTTCGGGCCCATGATCGCGTGGGTCTCCCCCGACCTCACCGTCAGGTCTACCCCGGCGAGGATCGGCTTGAGCTCACCCTCGGGCAGCTTGACCGACACCTTCAGGTCGCGGATCTCCAGGGTGCTCATTATCGGGTCACTCCATTGCTCGGCGTGAGGCTGACGTAGATGTCGCCGTCGCGGACTTCGACGGGATAGACGGGAACGGGTTCGGTGGCGGGCAGCCCGGTCGGCTCGCCGGTCCTCAGGTCGAAACGGGATCCGTGCAGCCAGCATTCCAGGGTGCAGCCGGACACCTCGCCCTCGGAGAGCGCGACCGCGGCGTGCGAGCACTCGTCGTGGACGGCGTAGAAGTTGTCGTCCTCGCCGTGCACGACCGCGATCTGCGTGCCGTCGACGTCGGCGCTGATCGCGGTGCCCTTCGGCACGTCCTCGGTCGAACAGATCTTGATCATCAGGCGCCGGCCCTGGCCAGTCGGGCCTCGATGGCGTCGCCGAGCCGCTCGCGCAGCTCCTCGACCGGGATCTTGTTGATCAGCTCGGCGAAGAAGCCGCGGACCACCAGGCGGCGCGCCTCGGCCTCCGGGATGCCCCGGGCCATCAGGTAGAACAGCTGCTCGTCGTCGAAGCGGCCGGTCGCGCTCGCGTGGCCGGCGCCGGCGATCTCGCCGGTCTCGATCTCCAGGTTGGGTACGGAGTCCGCCCGCGCGCCGTCGGTCAGCAGCAGGTTCCGGTTGATCTCGTACGTGTCGGTGCCGGTCGCCTCGGCGCGGATCAGCACGTCGCCCACCCAGACGGTGCGCGCGCTCTCGCCCTGCAGGGCGCCCCGGTAGCCGACGTAGCTGCGGCAGTCCGGCACGCTGTGGTCGACCAGCTGGCGGTGCTCCAGGTGCTGCCCGGAGTCGGCGAAGTAGAGGCCGTACAGCTCGGCCTCGCCGCCCCGGTCCGTGTACTCCACCGAGGTGTACTGCCGGACCAGGTCGCCGCCGAGGGTGACCTGGACGTGCACCACCTTGGCGTCGCGGCCCAGCTTGACCTTGAGGTGCTGGGCCTGCACCGCGTCGTCGGCCCAGTCGGCGACCGTGACCAGGGTCAGCTTCGCCCCGTCGGCCACGCTCACCTCGACGTTGTCGGCGAGCGTCGCCGACCCGGTGTGCTCCAGCACCAGGGTCACCTCGGCGAACCGGCCGACCTCGACGAAGGTGTGCCCGAAGGCCAGACCGTCGGCGCCGTCGCCGACCACCCGCAGGGTCACCGGGTCGGCGACCACCGCGTCCCGGGCCACCTGCACCAGCAGCGCCTGCCCGGCCCCGCCGTAGGCCAGCGCGCTGACCCGGTCGACGGGGGTGAGCACGCCGCCCACCCGGGGGTCGTCCTTGCCGATCCGGGAGACGGCCACGCCCTCGGGCAGGTCGCCGTGCTCGTGGCGGACCGTGCCGGTGGCGGCCTGCGCCCCGCCGACCAGGCCGCGCAGGCGCTTCAGCGGGGTGAACCGCCACTCCTCCTCCAGGCCCGTCAGGGCCGGGAAGTCGGCGACGTCGTACGAGCGGAGCGCCTGCGACTTGGTGCTGGGCGGCGCGGAAGCCTGGGTAGTCATTTCTTCCTTGGTCTGTTCTGCGATTGGTCGGAGGGTCGGACGGGCTGCTCGCGACGCGGCGCGACGGGCTGGGGCCGCGCGAGGGCCGGCGGCGTCAGCCGACCGCGCCCTCCATCTGCAGCTCGATCAGCCGGTTGAGCTCCAGGGCGTACTCCATCGGGAGCTCCTTGGCGATCGGCTCGATGAAGCCGCGCACGATCATCGCCATCGCCTCGTCCTCGCTCAGGCCCCGGCTCATCAGGTAGAAGAGCTGGTCCTCGCTGACCTTGGAGACGGTGGCCTCGTGCCCCATCGACACGTCGTCCTCGCGGATGTCGACGTACGGGTAGGTGTCGGAGCGGGAGATCGTGTCGACCAGCAGGGCGTCGCACTTGACCGTGCTGCGGCTGTTGGTCGAGCCCTCCAGCACCTGCACCAGGCCCCGGTACGACGTCCGGCCGCCGCCGCGGGCGATCGACTTCGAGACGATGGTGGAGGAGGTGTGCGGCGCGGCGTGCACCATCTTGGCGCCGGCGTCCTGGTGCTGGCCCTCGCCGGCCATGGCCACCGAGAGCACCTCGCCCTTGGCGTGCTCGCCGGTCATGTAGACCGCCGGGTACTTCATGGTGACCTTGGAGCCGATGTTGCCGTCGATCCACTCCATGGTCGCGCCCTCGTGGCACACGGCCCGCTTGGTGACCAGGTTGTAGACGTTGTTCGACCAGTTCTGGATGGTCGTGTAGCGGCACCGGGCGTTCTTCTTGACGATGATCTCCACGACGGCGCTGTGCAGTGAGTCGGAGGAGTAGATGGGCGCGGTGCAGCCCTCGACGTAGTGCACGTACGCGCCCTCGTCGACGATGATCAGCGTCCGCTCGAACTGGCCCATGTTCTCCGTGTTGATCCGGAAGTAGGCCTGCAGCGGGATCTCCACGTGCACGCCCTTCGGCACGTAGATGAACGAGCCGCCGGACCAGACGGAGGTGTTCAGCGCGGCGAACTTGTTGTCGCCGACCGGGATGACCGTGCCGAAGTACTCCTTGAACAGGTCCTCGTGCTCCTTGAGGGCGGTGTCGGTGTCGAGGAAGACGACACCCTGCTCCTCCAGGTCCTCACGGATCTTGTGGTAGACGACCTCGGACTCGTACTGCGCCGCGACGCCCGCGATCAGCCGCTGCTTCTCCGCCTCGGGGATGCCCAGCTTGTCGTAGGTGTTCTTGATGTCCTCGGGCAGGTCCTCCCAGCTGGTGGCCTGCTTCTCGGTGGACCGGACGAAGTACTTGATGTTGTCGAAGTCGATCCCGGTGAGGTCGGCGCCCCAGGCCGGCATGGGCTTGCGGCCGAACAGCCGCAGGCCCTTCAGCCGCAGGTCGAGCATCCAGGCGGGCTCGTTCTTCTTGGCCGAGATGTCCCGCACCACCGCCTCGTTGAGGCCGCGCTGGGCGACCGCCCCGGCGACGTCGGGGTCGGCCCAGCCGTACTCGTAGCGACCCAGGGCGGCGAGCTGCTCTTCCTGGGTCAGGGGCTGGACGATCTGCTCGGTCATCTATCTGTCCTCACAGTGGTGACGGTGTTACCGGACATGCGCGGCTGGGTGGGGATGTGCGTGGTGCACACCCCGTCGCCGTGCGCGATGGTGGCCAGGCGCTGCACGTGGGTGCCGACCAGGCGGGAGATCACCGCGGTCTCGGCCTCGCACAGCTGGGGAAACTCGGCGGCCACGTGCGCCACCGGGCAGTGGTGCTGGCACAGCTGGCCGCCGGAGGCGATCGTGGACGCGTTGGCAGCGTAGCCCTCGGCGGTCAGTGCCCCGGCGAGCGCCTCGGCCCGCGCCAGGGGCTCGTCGCCGGCGTCCTCCATGGCGGCCCGGCAGCGGGCCTCCAGGGCGGCCACCTGGTCGGCGGCGAACGCCTCGACCGCCTCGGAGCCGCCGTTGCGGGCGATCCAGCGCAGCGCGGCGGTGGCCATGTTGTCGTAGTGGTGGGTGCCGCAGCGACCCCGGGCGGCGTCGGTCAGCAGGAACACCTTCGCCGGCCGGCCGCGACCCCGGTGGCCGCGCACGGCCTGGTCGCGGGCGATAACGTCACCGTCGGCGAGCATCGCGTCGAGGTGCCGGCGGATGGCGGCGGGGCTGAGCCCGAGCGCCGAACCGAGCTGCGCGGCGGTGGTCGCCCCCCGCTCCAGCAGCAGCCGGGTGACCCGGTCGCGGGTGGAGACGTCGCCGGCGGACGCGGACTGACCGGCGGCCGGGGCGGCCGCCGGCTGGTGCCCGGAGAGCGCCGCCGCGTTTTTCACAACGCCCACGTTACGTAATTCGCCGGGGGGTCGCAAACCCGGGTCCCGGTGATCCCAACCACCGCGCCGGCGGAGTCACCCGATCGTGCTCCACTACGGTGCGTAGGATTTGCGCCGTGAAGCGAATCGTCCGGTTCCCGGTCTCCACCGCCCTGCTGCGCCGCCTCGCGCTCGCCTCGATCATCGCGAACGTGGGCATCGTCGTCACCGGCGGGGCCGTCCGCCTCACCGCATCCGGTCTCGGCTGCCCCACCTGGCCCCGGTGCACCGACGAGTCGTACGTGGCGACCGCCGAGATGGGCATCAACGGGGCGATCGAGTTCGGCAACCGCCTGCTCACCTTCGCGGTCGGCGTCATCGCGCTCGCGGTGCTGGTGGCCGTGCTGCTGCACCGCCCCCTCCGCCGCGAACTGGTTCCCCTCGCGGTCGCCGTGCTCCTCGGCATCCCCGCCCAGGCGGTCGTCGGCGGCATCACCGTGCTCACCGACCTCAACCCGTGGGTGGTCGGCCTGCACTTCCTCGCCTCGATGGCGGTCATCGCGGCCGCGTACGCGCTGTGGCGGCGGATCAAGGACCCGGCGGGCCCGGCGGTGGCCGTCGTGCCGGCCCCGCTGCGGACGCTGGCCCTGCTCACCACCGTGGTCAGCGCGGCCGTGCTGGTGATCGGCACCTGGGTGACCGGCAGCGGCCCGCACGCGGGCGACGCGGGCGCGGCCCGCAACGGGCTCGACCCGGAGACGATCTCCCAGGTGCACGCCGACAGCGTCTTCCTGCTGATCGGCCTGTCGGTGGCGCTGGTGTTCGCGTTCCGCGCGGTCGGCGCGCGGCGGGCCGCCCGGGCCGCGCTGGTACTGGTCGCCGTCGAGCTGGGCCAGGGCCTGATCGGCTTCGTGCAGTACTTCACCCACCTGCCGGCCGCGCTGGTGGGCGCCCACATGCTCGGCTCCTGCCTGGTGCTGCTCGCCACCCTCTCGGTCCAGTGGTCCACCCGCGAGCGCCGCGCCGTGGCGCCGACCCCGGAGCCCACCTTCACCGAGGACGCCGTACCCGTCGCCGCCTGACGGGTCACCCGGGTCGGCGCGTCGGCGACGGCCGCCGACGCCGGGGCGTCGGGCGGTCCGCACCGCGGCGGCGCCTGGCGCCGGGTCAGCGCGGTGGGCGGCGCAGGTGGGTCAGGATCGCGTCGGCCAGCCGGTCGGCGGCGCCGTCGTCGTACCCGAGGAACAGCGACGGCTCGGTCAGCTCCAGCTCGACCAGGATCGAGGTGCCGTCGGGGCCGGGGATCAGGTCGACCCGGGCGTAGAGCAGCCGCTCCGTCCCGCCCGGCACCGCCGCGAGGGCCCGACGCGCCACCGCCGCCTGCTCCAGCGTGGCCGCCCGCGGGGCGATCTCCTCGGGCCTGTACAGCCCCTCCACGCCCAGATCCGGTCCCGTCAGCAAGGCGCCCTTGCGGATCGCGTGGCTGTACGCCAGCCCGTCCGGGCCGGCCAGGTAGAGCAGCGCCGTCTCGCCGGCGGTGTCGACGGCGTCCAGGTACGGCTGAACCATGGTCACGCGGCCGGCCGCGGCGAGCCGCCGCGCGTGCGCGACGGCCAGTTCGCGGTGCTCCGGATCCGCCAGGTCGTAGCGGCCGGTGTCCCGGCTGCCCGCGCTGACGGACGGCTTGAGCACGTACTCGCCGGAGTCGGCGGGCGGCTGCCAGCGCTCGCCCGGCTCGACCCAGGCGGTGGGCACGGTGGGCACACCCGCGGCGGAGAGCTCGGCGAGGTACCGCTTGTCGGTGTTCCATTCGACGACGTCGGCCGGGTTGGCCAGGGCCGGGACGGCGGCCGCCCAGGCGACGAACTCGTCGCGGCGGGCCATGTAGTCCCACGGCGAGCGGAGCACGGCCAGGTCGTAGCCGGCCCAGTCGACGGCCGGGTCGTCCCAGACCACCGGCTCGGCGGTCACGCCGCGGCGCGCGAGCGGGTCGAGCACCAGCCGGTCGTCGGCCTCGAGGTCGGGCAGTTCGGCACAGGTGACGAGAGCGACCCGGGGTTCCCCCCGGGTCGACTGGTGGTGGTTGGTCAATTTATGTCAACGGGCCATCGAGCGCCGGGCCATCGACCGCCAGAGGTCGTTGCTCGGACGCATCTGGTCCATCAGTTCACGCTCCCAGGCGTTCTCGACGGTGACACCCGCCTTCGCGCAGGCCTGCCGCGCGACGACGGTGTCGTCCGCGAACTGGTCGCCCCACACCCCGTCCTCACCCACGAGGACGATGCGTGCGCCGCGCTTGCCGACGTACTCGATGACCGCCTTCGCCCCGCCGTGTCCGGCGGCGAACGACTTGATGCCCGCGACCAGGCCCTGGGGGGCCTGCCCGGCGGTCTCTTCGGCCGTCAGCGTCGTATCGGAACCATCTGCCATGACGCGAAGCGTAAGCAGACATCCACCCCGGCGGGCGAGAACCATGAACCTTTTGTGATGCCGATTACCTGGAGGTTTAAGGAAGAGCACAGGCTAACTCGCCGGCTTTATCCGGACTCGTCGGGCGAAATCTCCGGGCCGAACCGGTGCCAGCCGGCACACGACCCGCCTCTGGGACCGATACCGAAGGTGACACCGATGTGACGAGAAACCCGGACAAGGCATACACGATGATGATTTGCCGGGACGACGAGGCGACGGGGCGAGCCGGCGTACCGGTGAGAGAAGTACGGCGGCGGGCCGGCATGGCGCCGGGAGAAGGCGGCCGGGGGCGGGGGAACCCGCCGGTCGCGGGGAACGCTCCCGCCACCACTGGGGAGGCGCCCCGGCCGTGGCCGGTCGCGACCCGGATCAGATCAGCGCGTCGAGCGCGACGGCGGCGAAGAGGATGGTCAGGTAGGTGGTCGACCAGTGGAACAGCCGCATCGGCTTCACGGCCTGGCCCCGCGCGGTCCGGCGGGCGAGCCGGTGCGCCTCCACCACGAAGATGGCGCCGACCACCACGGCGGGCACGCCGTAGATCAGGCTCATGCCCAGCGGCCAGACGGCGAGCGAGGACGCCACGGTCAGCCAGGCGAAGCCGATGATCTCGGCGTTCACCCGCCGGGTGGAGGCCACCACCGGCAGCATCGGGATGCCGGCGCGGGCGTAGTCGTCCTTGTACTTCATCGCCAGCGGGTAGAAGTGCGGCATCTGCCAGAAGAAGACCACCGCGAACAGCGCCCACGCGGCCGGGGAGAGAGACCCGGTCACCGCCGCCCAGCCGATCAGCACCGGCGCCGCCCCGCAGGCCCCGCCCCAGAACGTGTTCGCCGTCGTGGTGCGCTTGAGCCAGAGGGTGTAGACGACGTCGTAGTAGACGATCGCGGCCAGGGTGAGCCCGGCGGCCAGCAGGTTGGTGAACGCGGCCATCAACGCGACCGACACCGTGGCCAGCACCAGCCCGAAGATCAGCGCGTTGCGCGGCGTCACCGTGTGCGCCGGCAACGGACGGCGCTTCGTGCGCCGCATCAGCTGGTCGATGTCCCGGTCGATGTAGCAGTTGATGACGCTCGCCGCGCCGGCGGCGAGCGAGCCGCCGACCAGCACCACGGCCATCAGCCACAGCGAGGGCAGGCCGCCGTCCGCGAGCATCATCGCCGGCACGGTGGTGACGAGGAGCAGCTCGACGATCCGCGGCTTGGTCAGCGTCACGTACGCCGAGATCACCGCTCGGGGGTCCCGCCGGGCGACCGCCGGCGCCTCCGCCGCCTTGCGCACCGGTTTGCCGGTGGGGTTGCTGACGGGGCGCTCGGTGATCATGCTCACGGATTGCCACCTTCCGGCGTCGGCAGGGGAGGTCGGGTCGGTCGGACCCGACTCGGGCCACACACCGCACCACAGACTACGCGTTGTCGTTTTGGCTGCCCGGGCGACCCGACAACGGTGCGGGCCGTCACACCGCCGGGTGGACCACCGATCCTCCCGGACACGCACAGACCAGCATGACGAGATCCCCGGGCGGACGTTTAGGACCGCTCGATAGGGTCATCCCTGAGGGTTCCGCCCATCTGCCGAGGAGCACAACCATCGTGGCTGCCAATCGACCCGAGCACCCCGCACTCAACTGGTCCGACCTCGACCGCCGGGCCGTCGACACCGTCCGCGTGCTGGCCATGGACGCCGTGGAGAAATCCGGCAACGGCCACCCGGGCACCGCGATGAGCCTCGCGCCCGCGGCCTACCTGCTCTTCAACCGGGTCATGCGGCACAACCCGGCCGACCCGAACTGGCCCGGCCGGGACCGGTTCGTGCTCTCGGCGGGCCACTCCAGCCTCACGCTCTACATCCAGCTCTTCCTCTCCGGCTACCCGCTGGCCCTGGAGGATCTCAGGTCCCTGCGGCAGTGGGGCTCGCTCACCCCCGGCCACCCCGAGCACGGGCACACCCCGGGCGTGGAGACCACCACCGGGCCGCTGGGCCAGGGCATGGGCAACGCGGTCGGCATGGCGATGGCGGCCCGCCGCGAGCGCGGCCTGTTCGACCCGGAGACGGAGCCGGGCGCGTCGGTCTTCGACCACGACATCTGGTGCATCGCCTCCGACGGCGACATCGAGGAGGGCATCAGCCACGAGGCCAGCGCCCTCGCCGGCCACCAGCAGCTCGGCAACCTCTGCGTGATCTACGACGACAACGAGATCTCCATCGAGGACGACACCCGCATCGCCAAGAGCGAGGACGTCGCGGCCCGCTACGAGGCGTACGGCTGGCACGTGCAGACCGTCGACTGGCGCACCGGCGACGCCGACCAGGGCGACTACCACGAGGACGTGGAGGCGCTCTACCAGGCGCTGCTGGCGGCGAAGGCCGAGACCGGCCGCCCCTCCTTCATCGCGCTGCGCACCATCATCGGCTGGCCCGCGCCCAACAAGAAGAACACTGGCAAGATCCACGGCTCCGCGCTCGGCGCCGACGAGGTCGCCGCCACGAAGCAGCTCCTCGGCTTCGACCCGGCGCAGTCCTTCGAGGTCGACGAGGAGGTGCTCGGGCACGCCCGCCTGGTGATGGAGCGCGGCGCCCGCGCCCAGCAGGAGTGGACCACGGCGTTCGACGCCTGGGCGGAGGCGAACCCGGAGCGCAGGTCGCTCTACGACCGGATGGCCGGCCGGGTGCTGCCCCAGGGCTGGGCCGAGGCGCTGCCGCAGTTCCCGGCCGACGCCAAGGGCATCGCCACCCGCGCCGCATCCGGCAAGGTCCTGGAGGCGCTCGCGCCGGTGCTGCCCGAGCTGTGGGGCGGCTCGGCCGACCTGGCCGAGAGCAACAACACCACGATGAAGGGCGAGCCCTCCTTCGTGCCCGCCGTCCACGCCACCAAGGACTTCCCCGGCCACGAGTACGGCCGCACGCTGCACTTCGGCATCCGCGAGCACGCCATGGGCGCGATCCTCAACGGCATCGCCCTGCACGGCGGCACCCGCCCGTACGGCGGCACGTTCCTGGTGTTCAGCGACTACATGCGCCCGTCCGTCCGGCTCGCCGCGCTGATGAAGCTGCCGGTGATCTACGTCTGGACGCACGACTCGATCGGCCTCGGCGAGGACGGCCCGACCCACCAGCCGGTGGAGCACCTGACCGCGCTGCGGGCCATCCCGGGCCTGGACGTGGTGCGCCCGGCCGACGCCAACGAGACCGCCTGGGCCTGGCGGCAGGCCCTGGAGCACACCGACCGCCCGACCGCGCTGGCGCTCAGCCGGCAGGCGCTGCCGACCTTCGACCGGTCGACCCTGGCCGGCGCCGAGGGCGTGGCGAAGGGCGGCTACGTCCTCGCGGAGGCCTCCAACGGCAAGCCGCAGGTGATCCTCGTCGGCACCGGTTCCGAGGTGCAGCTCTGCCTGACCGCCCGGGAGCGGCTGGAGGCCGACGGCACCCCCACCCGGGTGGTCTCCATGCCCTGCCAGGAGTGGTTCTACGAGCAGGACGAGGCGTACCGGGAGTCGGTGCTCCCGCGCGGGGTAAAGGCACGGGTGAGCGTGGAGGCGGGCATCGCCATGTCCTGGCGCGGCGTCGTCGGCGACCTCGGCGAGAGCGTCAGCCTGGAGCACTACGGCGCCAGCGCCCCGCACACCGTGCTGTTCGAGCAGTTCGGGTTCACCCCCGACCGGATCGTGGCCGCCGCGCACGCGGCGATGACCCGGGTGGGCGACATCACCGGTTTCACGACCGGCAACTGAGGGGAGCGTGGACGGCATGACGGACAGGCTGAGCGAACTCACCGCCGCGGGCGTGGCGGTCTGGCTCGACGATCTTTCCCGGGTACGACTGAGCTCCGGCGGGCTCGACCAGCTCCGCCGGGAGAAGCACGTGGCCGGGGTGACCACCAACCCGACGATCTTCGCGAAGGCGCTGAGCGACGCCGACGAGTACGACTGGCAGCTGCGCGACCTCGCCACCCGTGGGGTGGAGGTCGAGGAGGCCGTGCGGATGCTCACCACCTACGACGTGCGGTGGGCGTGCGACGTGATGCGCCCGTCGTACGAGGGCAGCGGGGGCGTCGACGGCCGGGTCTCCATCGAGGTGGACCCGCGGCTGGCCCACGAGAGCGACAAGACCGTCGCCGAGGCCAAGGCGCTGTGGTGGCTGGTCGACCGCCCCAACCTCTTCATCAAGATCCCGGCCACCGAGGCGGGCCTGCCGGCCATCACCGCCACCCTGGCGGAGGGGATCAGCGTCAACGTCACGCTGATCTTCGGGCTGGACCGCTACTCGCAGGTGATGGAGGCGTTCCTGGCCGGCATGGAGCAGGCGAAGGCCAACGGCCGCGACCTGAGCAAGATCGGCTCGGTCGCGTCGTTCTTCGTCTCCCGCGTCGACAGCGAGGTCGACAAGCGGCTGGAGAAGCTCGGCTCCGACGAGGCCAAGGCGCTGCGCGGCAAGGCAGCCGTGGCCAACGCCAAGCTGGCGTACGAGCGCTACGGCGAGGTCTTCTCCTCCGACCGCTGGCAGGCCCTCGCCGACGCCGGCGCGCACCCGCAGCGGCCGCTGTGGGCGTCGACCTCCACCAAGAACCCGGACTACCGCGACGTCATCTACGTCGAGGAGCTGGTCGCCCCCGGCACGGTCAACACCATGCCGGAGCCGGTCGTCCACGCCTACGCCGACCACGGCGAGACCCGCGGCGACACCATCACCGGCTCGTACGACGAGGCCCGCCAGGTGTTCGCGGGCCTGGAGTCGGTCGGCGTCGACATGTCCGACGTCATCGCCACCCTGGAGCGCGAGGGCGTGGAGAAGTTCGAGGCGAGCTGGCAGGAGCTGCTCGACGGCGTCCGCAAGTCGCTGGCCGCCGCCGGCAGGGGCACCGGCCACCCGGGCAGCGCCGCGAAGGGCAACGCCCAGGCCGCGCAACAGGCGGGAGGCAACGCGTGAGTGACCTGCTCAACGGGCCGGTCGAGGCGGCCGCCGGGCTGGCCGTGCACGGCGCCGACACCGTCGACAGGTCGGCCCCCGCCTCGACCCGGGACGCGCTGGTCTCCGCCGGCGTCCCAGGCCGGCTGGCCGAGAAGGACCCGACCCTGTGGGGCCCGGACGCCGAGGCCGAGGCGAAGATCCGCCTCGGCTGGGTGGACACCCACCGGCGCAGCCGCGAGCTGCTCCCCCAGCTCGCCGAGCTGAAGGCCGAGCTGGCCGACCTCGACCACGTGGTGCTCGCCGGCATGGGCGGCTCGTCGCTGGCGCCCGAGGTCATCGCGCGCACCCTCGGCAGGCAGCTGACCGTGCTCGACACCACCGACCCGGGGCAGGTCCGGGCGGCGCTGGCCGACCGGCTGGAGCGCACCGTGGTCGTGGTGGCCAGCAAGTCCGGCTCGACGGTGGAGACCGACAGCCACCGCCGGGCCTACTGGCAGGCGTTCCTGGACGCCGGGATGACCGAGGCGGAGGCCGGCCGGCACTTCGTCATCGTCACCGACCCGGGCTCGCCGCTGGAGGCCACCGCCGCCGAGATGGGCGCCTTCACCGTGCTGGCCGACCCGAACGTGGGCGGTCGCTACTCGGCGCTGACCGCGTTCGGGCTGGTCCCGTCGGCGCTGGCCGGCGTCGAGGTGGCCGAGCTGCTCGACGAGGCCGACGCGCTGTCCCGGTCGCTGGGCGGCGACCGGGACAATCCGGGCCTGGCGCTGGGCGCCGCCCTGGGCGCGGCGGCCACGATGGGGCGCGACAAGGTCGCCCTGGTCTCCGACGGCACCGGCATCGACGGCCTCGGCGACTGGGCCGAGCAGCTCATCGCCGAGTCCACCGGCAAGTCCGGGGTCGGCATTCTCCCGGTCGTCGTGGAGTCCCCGCGCAGCCCCGGCGCCACCGGCGACGACGTGCTCACCGTGACCTACGGCGGGGCGCTGGCCACCGGCGCCGTCCCCGGCGGCGGCGCCACCGCCGACGTGGCCGTCAACGGCCCGCTCGGCGCCCAGTTCCTGGCCTGGGAGTACGCCACGGCGATCGCCGGCGCGGTGCTCGGCATCGACCCGTTCAACCAGCCCAACGTCACCGAGTCCAAGGAGAACACCAACAAGATCCTCGCCTCCGGGCCGCCGGCGGAGACGCCGTCGTTCACCGAGGGCGCGATCGAGGTGTACGCGCCGCAGGGCGCCCCGGGCGACCTGGCCGGCGTGCTCCGCTGGCTGGTCGACGGGCTGGGCGGCGACGGCTACCTCGCCGTGATGGCGTACCTCGACCGGTTCGCCGACGCCGACGCGGCCCGGCTGCGGCCGCTGCTGGCCGGGGCGGCCGGGCGGCCGGTCACCTTCGGCTGGGGGCCCCGGTTCCTGCACTCGACGGGCCAATACCACAAGGGCGGCCCGCAGGTCGGCAGCTACCTCCAGCTCACCGGCGCGGTCACCGACGACCTGCCGGTGCCGGGCCGGCCGTACACCTTCGGGGAGTTGCAGGCGGCGCAGGCGGCCGGCGACCGGCAGGCCCTGGCGGAGCGGCAGCGCCCGGTGGTGCGGCTGCACCTGACCGACCGGTCGGCGGGCGTGGCCCAGCTGCTGGATGCGGCCGGGACGCTGCGGGCGTGACGATGAGGACCGTGGACGACGCGGAGCGAGGAGGCGGCGTGAACCCGCTGCGCGACCCGCAGGACCGCCGGCTGCCGAGGATCCCGGAGTCGTGCGCACTGGTGATCTTCGGTGTCACCGGCGACCTGGCCCGCAAGAAGCTCCTGCCGGCGGTGTACGACCTGGCGAACCGGGGGCTGCTGCCCCCGGGCTTCGTCGTGCTCGGTTTCGCCCGCCGGGACTGGGGCGACGGGGACTTCGAGTCGCTGGCCCACGAGGCCGCCAAGAAGCACGCCCGCACCCCCTGGCGGGAGGAGGTGTGGGCGCGGCTGGTCGGCAACATCAAGTTCGTCGGCGGCTCGTTCGACGACGACGCCGCGTTCGACCAGCTCGCCGCGACCCTCGACGAGCTGCGCCAGACCCACGGCATCCCGGGCAACGCCGCCTTCTACTTCTCCATCCCCCCGGCGGCGTTCCCCGTGGTGCTCAAGCAGTTGGCGCGCACCGGCATGGCCGACAACGCCAAGTCCGGCGGCTGGCGCCGGGTGGTGGTGGAGAAGCCGTTCGGGCACGACCTGCCCTCGGCGAAGGCGCTCAACGACCTGGTCGACGACGTCTTCACCCGCAAGGACGTCTTCCGCATCGACCACTACCTGGGCAAGGAGACCGTCCAGAACATCCTCGCCCTGCGGTTCGCCAACAACCTGTTCGAGCCGCTGTGGAACTCCAAGTACGTCGACTCGGTGCAGATCACCATGGCCGAGGACGTCGGCATCGGCACCCGCGCCGGCTTCTACGACTCGGCCGGCGCGGCCCGCGACGTGCTCCAGAACCACCTGCTCCAGCTGCTGGCGCTGGTGGCGATGGAGGAGCCGACGAGCTTCGACGCGGACGAGATCCGCACCGAGAAGCTCAAGGTGCTCCGGGCGATCACCCTGCCGAAGGACATCGCGGAGGGCACCGTCCGCGGCCAGTACCTGCCGGGCTGGGTGGGCGGCCAGCGCGCCGTCGGATACCTGGAGGAGGAGGGCGTCCCGGCGGACTCGACCACCGAGACGTACGTGGCGGTCCGGCTCGGCATCCAGAACCGCCGCTGGGCGGAGGTGCCGTTCTACATCCGGGCCGGCAAGCGGCTGCCGCGCCGGGTCACCGAGGTCGCCATCATGTTCAAGAAGGCGCCGCACCTGCCGTTCAACGCCGCCGACATGGAGTCGCTGGGCAACAACCAGCTCGTCATCCGGGTGCAGCCGGACGAGGGCGTGGTGCTGAAGTTCGGCTCCAAGGTGCCCGGCACCACGATGGAGGTCCGCGACATCGCGATGGACTTCCAGTACGGCGAGGCGTTCACCGAGTCCAGCCCCGAGGCGTACGAGCGGCTGGTGCTGGACGTGCTCATCGGCGACCGCACCCTGTTCCCGGACGCCGCCGAGGTCGAGCAGAGCTGGCAGGTGGTGGACCCGCTGGAGCACGCGTGGGCGGGCACGAAGCCCGAGCCGTACCGGGCCGGCGAGTGGGGGCCCCGGGCCGCCGACGAGATGCTGGCCCGCGAGGGCCGGGCGTGGCGGCGGGCGTGAGCGCGAGGAGTGAGCCGGTTTTGCGAGCCCCGCAGTCGCGAACGAAGGCAGGCACCGTGAGCATGCCCAGCGAGTCAACCAGGAGGCTCCAGTGATCGGCCTGTGGGACACCACCGGCAACGAGGTGGTCAAGGCGCTCGCCGCCGAGCGGCGCAGCGCCGGCGGGGTGGCCAGCGGCATGGCGCTCACCCTGATCGTGGTGGTGGACGAGAAGCGGGTACGGGAGGCGGAGGCGGCGGCGACGATAGCGGCCGCCGCCCACCCCTGCCGGCTGGTGGTGGTGGTCCGCGCCGACGTCGAGCGGGACCGCAACCGGCTGGACGCGGAGATCGTCGTCGGCGGTCGCCTCGGCCCGTGCGAGGCGGTCGTCACCCGGATGTACGGGCGGCTGGCCCTGCACGCCGAGTCGGTGGTGATGCCGCTGCTGGTGCCCGACGTGCCGGTCGTGACGTGGTGGCACGGCGAGCCGCCGGCCGAGATCGCCACGGACTTCCTCGGCGTCGTGGCCGACCGGCGGATCACCGACTCCGCGCAGGCCGCCGACCCGATCGAGGCCCTGCGCCAGCGGGCCCGGGACTACGCGCCGGGCGACACCGACCTGGCGTGGACCCGGATCACCCCGTGGCGCACCCTGGTGGCCGGGGCGTTCGACACCACCCAGGCCCGGGTGACCGAGGCGACCGTGGTCGCCCCCGCCACCGACCCCACGGCGGCGCTGATGCGGGGCTGGCTGTCCGCCCGCCTCGGCATCGAGCCGGTGTGGCAGCGCACCGACGAGTTCCCCCGGATGCGGGAGGTGCAGCTGCGCTGCGCCAACGGCGACGAGCTGACCCTGACCCGGGACGACAGCGTGGCGACGTTCCGGCGTACCGGCCAGGACGAGCGGCAGCTGCCGCTCGTCCGCCGGCCGCTCGGCGACGAACTGGCCGAGGAGCTGCGCCGCCTCGACGCCGACCAGGTGTACGCGGAGGCGCTCGGCGCGACCGCGGGCCTGACCGGCCTCGACCAGCGGCCGGCGCAGCGGGTGCACGTCTGGAAGGACCCGGCCACCGCCCAGCGGGCCGAGGCCGGGGTGACCGCGCACGCGGGAACGAGCGCCGAGCACTGAGCGCCCGACTGCCGGGCGCACGAGCGAAACACCGACCGCGCGGCGGCCGGAGAAACGAAGGCACAGGGAATGAGTGAGGCGAGTGTCGCCGTCCACGCCGACGCCGACCTGCTGGCGCAGGCGGTCGCTGCCCGGCTGGTGGTGAAGCTGCTCGACGCGCAGGCCGAACGGGGCCAGGCGTCGGTGGTGCTGACCGGCGGGCGGATCGCCGCGGCGGTCCACCGGGCGGTGGCGGCGCTGCCGGCGCGGGACGCGGTGGACTGGTCCCGGGTGGACGTCTGGTGGGGCGACGAGCGGTTCCTGCCCGCCGGCGACCCGGAGCGCAACGAGACGCAGGCCCGGGCGGCCCTGCTGGACGCGGTGCCGCTGGACCCGGCCCGGGTCCACCCGATGCCGGCCTCCGACGGCCCGGCCGGTCCCGACCCGGAGGAGGCGGCCGCCCGGTACGCCGCGGAACTCGCCCGGGCGGCCCGCCCCGGCCACGCCGCCCTCCCCCACTTCGACGTGCTCATGCTGGGCGTCGGCGAGGACGGGCACGTGGCCTCGGTGTTCCCGGAGCACCCCGTGCACCACGACAACCGGCCGGTCAGCGCCGTCCGGGGCAGCCCGAAGCCCCCGCCGGTGCGGACCACCCTGACCCTCCCGGCGATCAACACCGCCGAGGAGGTCTGGTTGGTCGCCAGCGGCGCCGACAAGTCCCGGGCCGTCGGCATGGCGCTGGCCGGGGCGGGGCCGGTGCAACTGCCGGCGGCCGGGGTGCAGGGCACGGGGCGTACCCTCTGGCTGCTGGACCGGGCCGCGGCGGCCGACGTGCCGGCCCGCCTGCGCAGCCTCCGCTGAGCTGACTGGAAAGCCCCCTTGCCGACGCTGGCCGTCGGCGAGGGGGCTTTCCTGTGCCGCAGGTCGGCGCGGGGCGCCCGGGAGCGACTCCACGCGGACGCCCCGGGCGAGGTCGCCACTCGGGCACGGCCCCTCGCTGCTGTCGCCGGCCGGGCACCGCCGGCGGGAAGGGCGGCGGGCGGCAGGGGCGGCGCGGGAGAGACAGAAACGGGCTGCGCGCGGCCCGTCAGTGACGGACCGCGCGCAGACCTTGCGGCTCGACGGCGCTCAGACGACGCCGTTGGCCGTCTGGAGGCGCAGCCAGAGCCCGAGCCCGACGATGCAGGCGAACCAGACGATGCCCACCAGGACGGTGTAGCGGTCCAGGTTCTTCTCCGCCACCGACGAGCCGGCGAGGCTGGAGCTGACGCCGCCACCGAACATGCTCGACAACCCGCCGCCCTTACCGCGGTGCAGCAGGATCAGCATGGTCAGCAGGATGCTCGTGATGACCAGCAACACGATCAACGTGTATGCGAACCAGATCGGCATGGCTGGGGTCAGTCCTCTCGTTACGATCCTCGCCCGGGCAGATCGGGCACGGTGGCACCGACCGACGGACGGGCGGAGTCAAGGATAGCGAGCGATCAGCGGGCGATGTGCTCCGGGAACCGGCAGATCTTCGCGAACTCCTCGGCGTCCAGGCTCGCGCCGCCCACCAACGCCCCGTCGACGTCCGGCTTGGCCATGATCGCCGCGACGTTCGAGGACTTGACCGAGCCGCCGTAGAGGACCCGGACCTTGTCGGCGGTGTCCTGGCCGAAGGACTCGGCCAGCCGCTGACGGACCGCCTCGCACACCTCCTGCGCGTCCTCCGGGGTGGCCGTCTTGCCCGTCCCGATGGCCCAGACCGGCTCGTACGCGACGACGACCTTCGCCACCTGCTCGGCGGTGAGCCCCTTCAGGGCGCCGTCGAGCTGGTCGCTGCAGTGCGCCACGTGGGTGCCCTGGTCGCGGATGTCGAGCCCCTCCCCCACGCAGAGGATCGGGGTCAGCCCGTGGGTCAGCGCCGCCTGCACCTTGGCGTTGACGACCGAGTCGTCCTCGTGGTGGTAGGCCCGCCGCTCGGAGTGCCCGACCACGACGTAGGTGCAGCCCAGCTTGGCCAGCATCGGGCCGGAGATGTCCCCGGTGTAGGCCCCCGACGCGTGCGGCGACAGGTCCTGCGCGCCGTAGCCGATCAGCAGCTTGTCGCCGTCGACGGCGGTCTGCACCGTACGCAGGTCGGTGAACGGCGGCAGCACCACCGTCTCGACGTCGGTGAGCTGCTTCTCGGTGAGGCTGGCCGCCAGCTTCTGCACCAGCAGGTTGGCCTCGAGGTGGTTGAGGTTCATCTTCCAGTTGCCGGCCATCAGCGGCCGGCGGTTGGCGCTCGCCATCAGTTCTCCAGAGCCGCGATGCCGGGGAGGGTCTTGCCCTCCAGGTATTCCAGGGAGGCGCCGCCGCCGGTGGAGATGTGCCCGAAGGAGGACTCGTCCAGCCCGAGGGCACGGACCGCCGCCGCCGAGTCACCGCCACCGACCACGGTGAACGCGTCGGCCTTCGCGATCGCCTCGGCCACCCCGCGGGTGCCGTGGGCGAACGCCGGCATCTCGAACACGCCCATCGGCCCGTTCCAGAAGATCGTCCGCGCGCCCTTGAGGGCGGCGGTGAACCCGGCGACCGTCTCCGGCCCGATGTCGAGACCGACCCGCTTGCTGGGGATGCCGTCGGCCGGCACGGTGTCGTGCGCGGCGTCCGGGGCGAACGCGTCCGCGGCCACCACGTCGACCGGGAGCAGGATCTTGCCGCCGGAACGCTCCAGCAGGTTGCGGCAGGTCTCGACCATCTCCTCCTCGAGCAGCGAGGAGCCCACCTCGTGGCCCTGGGCCTTGAGGAAGGTGAAGCACATCCCGCCGCCGATGAGCAGCCGGTCGACCGTCGGCAGCAGCGCCTCGATCACCGCCAGCTTGTCGGAGACCTTCGAGCCGCCGAGCACCACGACGTACGGGCGCTCCGGCTCGCCGGTGAGCTTCGAGAGGACCTCGACCTCGCGCAGCACCAGCCGGCCGGCGACGTGCGGCAGCCGGGCCGGCACGTCGTGGACGCTGGCGTGCCTGCGGTGCACCGCGCCGAACGCGTCGTCGACGTACGCGTCGGCGAACGCGGCGAGCTGGTCGGCGAACGCGCCCCGCTCGGCGTCGTCCTTGCTGGTCTCGCCCTTGTTGAAGCGCAGGTTCTCCAGCAGCGCCACCTCGCCGTCGGCGAGGGCGTCCACGGTGGAGCGGGCGGACTCGCCGACCGTGTCGGAGGCGAAGTGCACCCGCGTGCCGAGCAGCTCACCGAGCCGCCCGGCGACCGGGCTCAGGCTGAACTGCGGGTCCGGCGCGCCCTTCGGGCGGCCCAGGTGCGAGCAGACGACCACCCTGGCGCCGGCCTCCACCAGCGCGCCGAGCGTCGGCAGCACCGCGCGGATGCGGCCGTCGTCCGTGATGTCACCGGTCTGCTTGTCGAGCGGGACGTTCAGGTCGGCGCGCACCAGCACGCGCCGACCCGACACCCCCTCGGCGAGCAGGTCGTCGAGGGTACGGATGCTCACTTAGGCCAGCCCTCCGTTCGTGACCGTCGGCTTCGTCACAGGGACTGGCCGACCAGCTTGACCAGGTCGACCAGGCGGTTGGAGTAGCCCCACTCGTTGTCGTACCAGCCGACGACCTTGACCTGGTTGCCGACGACCTTGGTCAGCGGCGCGTCGAAGATGCAGGACGCCGGGTCGGTGACGATGTCGGCGGAGACGATCGGGTCCTCGTTGTAGGTCAGGATGCCCTTGAGCGGGCCCTCGGCGGCGGCCTTCAGCGCGGCGTTGACCTCGTCCACCGTGGTCTCCCGGTTGACGTCGACGGTGAGGTCGGTGGTCGAGCCGGTCGGGATCGGCACCCGCAGCGCGTAGCCGTCGAGCTTGCCCTTCAGCTCCGGCAGCACCAGGCCGATCGCCTTCGCCGCGCCGGTCGAGGTCGGCACGATGTTCAGCGCGGCGGCGCGGGCCCGACGCAGGTCCTTGTGCGGCGCGTCCTGGAGGTTCTGGTCCTGGGTGTACGCGTGGATCGTCGTCATCAGGCCGTGCTGGATGCCGAACGTGTCGTGCAGGACCTTCGCCATCGGCGCGAGGCAGTTGGTGGTGCAGGACGCGTTCGAGATGATGGTGTGCTTGGCCGGGTCGTACTGGTCCTGGTTGACGCCCATGACGACCGTGACGTCCTCGTTCTTCGCCGGGGCGGAGATGATGACCTTCTTGGCCCCGCCGTCGACGTGCGCCTTCGCCTTGTTGGCGTCGGTGAAGAAGCCGGTGGACTCGATGACCACGTCCACGCCGAGGTCGCCCCAGGGCAGATTGGCGGGGTCCCGCTCAGCGAACACCTTGAGGGTCTTGCCACCCACGGTGATCTCGTCTGCGGTCGCCTTCACCTCGTGCGGAAGCCGACCGAGGATGCTGTCGTACTTGAGCAGGTGCGCGGTGGTCAGGGTGTCGCCGAGGTCGTTCGCGGCCACCACCTCGATGTCAGCGCCGGACGCCAGCACTGCCCGGAAGAAGTTGCGGCCGATCCGGCCGAAGCCGTTGATGCCAACCCGGATGGTCACAGGTCCCATCTCCTCGCGTTCTGGTCCGCCGGCGTAAGACCCGGGCCGGCGGAGGTGTGTGCGCCGACCGTTGGAGCCGGCCGTTGACGGTTCATCTCGGCCACCCCGCCGCGGTCTCGTCGGACCTTGACCGCCCGAGGCGGTGAGCACGGCGAGGAGTGCCTGTGCCGGCCCCCTTGCCGTACGCAGCGACCCTATCCGAGCGTGCGACACCGTGCAGCGCCGGGTGGTGATCCGGCGGCGCCGAGCCTCACCGTCCTATCAGACCACGAGCATGTCGGGCGTGACGGCCGCTTCCGTATCCGGGATGCCCAGGTCGCGCGCCCGCTTGTCGGCCAGCGCCAGCAGCCGGCGGATCCGGCCGGCGATCGCGTCCTTGGTCAGCGGCGGGTCGGCCAGCGCGCCCAGCTCCTCGAGCGAGGCCTGCCGGTGCTCCAGGCGCAGCCGACCGGCCGAGGTGAGGTGGTTGGGCGCGTCGTCGGCGAGGATCTCCAGCGCGCGGGTGACCCGGGCGGCGGCGGCAACCGCGGCCCGCGCCGAGCGGCGCAGGTTGGCGTCGTCGAAGTTGGCCAGCCGGTTGGCCGTGGCCCGGACCTCGCGGCGGACCCGGCGCTCCTCCCAGGCCAGCACGCTGGAGTGGGCGCCGATGCGGGTGAGCAGCGCGGCGATCGCGTCGCCGTCCTTGACCACCACCCGGTCCACGCCGCGCACCTCGCGGTTCTTGGCGGTGATGCCGATCCGGCGGGCCGCGCCGACCAGGGCCAACGCCGACTCCGGGCCGGGACAGGTGATCTCCAGCGCGCTGGAGCGGCCGGGCTCGGTCAGCGAACCGTGCGCCATGAACGCGCCACGCCAGGCCGACACGGCGCAGCAGACGTTCGCGGCCACCACGTGCGGCGGCAGGCCGCGCACGGGACGCCCCCGCACGTCCAGCAGGCCGGTCTGCCGCGCGAGGGCCTCGCCGTCCTTGACCACCCGCACGATGAAGTGGCTGCCCTTGCGCAGCCCGCCCGACGCGAGCACGTGGATCTCGCTCGGGTAGCCGTAGACCTCCGCGATCTCCCGCCGCAGCCGCCGGGCCACCGCCCCCGTGTCGAGCTCGGCCTCCACCACGACCCGACCGGAGACGATGTGCAGCCCGCCGGCGAAGCGCAGCAGCGCCGCCATCTCCGCCCGCCGACAGCAGGGCTTGGGCACGTCGACCCGACTCAGCTCGTCCTTGACCGCAGCCGTCATCGCCATTGTGCGTCCCCTCACGGACCGGTTCCGGCGTGTCGCCGGAGATTACGTACGTGTCTAACGATCGGCGCCCAGGACAGGCACCAGTGCGGCGCCCAGGGCGGCCGGATCATGACGGGGAGTGCCGTCGGTGACCGCGACGGGAGCGAGGACCAGGCGGGCACCCAGCGATTCTGCCGCACGTCCGACCGGTTCGGGATCACCCACCGCCTTGGAATCGGCGACCACATGGTCGACCTTCAGCTCCGGCAGGTACCAGCGCAGGGCGGCCAGGTGGTCGGCCAGGGAGAGCCCGAGCGTCTCCTTCTCCGCCGCGAGGTTCAGGGTGACCAGTCGCCGCGCCGGGCTGGCGACGATCGCGGCCGCCAGCTCCGGCACCAGCAGGTGCGGCAGCACGCTGGTGTACCAGCTGCCCGGCCCGAAGATCAGCCATTCCGCCGCACCGATCGCCGCGACCGCCTGCGGGCACGCGCGCGGGGCGGTCGGCGTGAGCCGCAGCGACTCCACCCGGCCCGTGGTCACCGCGACCTGGTGCTGACCGGTGACCGTACGCACCTCGTCCGGCCGGCTCGGGTCGGCGCCGCGCACCCGCGCCTCGATGTCCACCGGCTCACAGGACATCGGCAGCACCCGGCCCACCGCGCCGAGCATCGCGGCGGCGTGCTCCAGGGCGGCCACCGGGTCGCCGAGCAGCTCCATCAGCCCGCAGAGCACGAGGTTGCCCACCGCGTGCCCGCTCAGCCCGGGCGGTACGGAGGCGGCCCCTCCTTTGGCGGAGGCGCCCGGCGGCTGCCCCTCCCCGGCGACGGGGGCGGCCGGGCCGGCGGGCGGCGGCACCGGGCGGAAGCGGTGCTGGAACAGCCCGGCGCTGCGCCGGGTCGCCGGATGGTCCCCCGCCAGCGCGACCAGCGCCTGCCGCAGGTCGCCCGGGGGCAGGCCGCCCCGCTCGGCGCGCAGCCGGCCGCTGGAGCCGCCGTCGTCGCCGACGGTCACCACCGCCGTGATGTCCAGGTCGAGCTCGGGGGCGCAGCGGCGCAACGCGCGCAGCGAGGCGGACAGGCCGTGCCCACCGCCGAAGGCGACCACCCGCGTCGCCGTCATTCGCGCCCCAGGTCGCGGTGCTGGGCGTTGGCGGCCAGCCCGGACCTGCGCAGCCGGGCCGACAGCTCCTCGGCGATGGCCACGCTGCGGTGCTTGCCCCCGGTGCAGCCGACCGCGACCGTCAGGTAGCGCTTGCCCTCCCGCTCGAAACCGGCGGTGGTGGCGTTGACCAGGTCGGCGTACGAGTCGACGAAGGCGTCCGCGCCCTCCTGCCCCAGCACGTACGAGCTGACCGCCTCCTCCCGGCCGGTGTGCTCGCGCAGCTCGGGCACCCAGTACGGGTTGGGCAGGAAACGGGCGTCGAGCACGAAGTCGGCGTCGGGCGGCAGCCCGTACTTGAAGCCGAAGGAGAGCACGGTGACGCGCAGCCGGCGGGCGTCCTCGCCGCCGAACAGCTCCTCGATGCGCCGGCGGAGCTGGTTGACGTTCAGGTGGCTGGTGTCGATGATCACGTCGGCCTGGTCGCGGGCCTCCTCCAGCAGGCCGCGCTCGACCGCGATGCCGTCGGCGAGCCGCCCGTCGCCCTGCAACGGGTGCGACCGCCGGACGCTCTCGAACCGCCGGATGAGCACCTCGTCGTCGGCGTCGACGAAGACCACCCGGGGCGAGAAGCCGCGCTCCTTCAGCGCCCGGATCGCCCCGGCCAGGTCGGTGGAGAAGGCGCGGGAGCGCACGTCCAGCACCATCGCCGTGCGGCGGGCCGCGCCGCCGGCCTTGAACGCCAGCTCGGCCATGTCGAGCATCAGCGCCTGGGGCAGGTTGTCCACCACGTAGAAGCCGACGTTCTCCAGCGCCCGGGCGACCGTGCTGCGGCCGCCGCCGGAGAGGCCGGTGACCACCACCAGGGTGGTGTCCGACTCCGCCGGGGCCGGCTGCCCGGCCACCGTCACGCCCCGGTCCTCGGCCGTACGCGCCTCACTCACCCACTACCCCCCAGCCGTGGCGCACGCGGCCGGCATCCCGGCCGCGTGTGGTCAATCAGCGACTCTATCCCGCACGTCCCGGGCGTCACCTCCACGCCCCGCACCACGTCGCCGCCGTGCCGGCTCCCGCCCCGGCGGGCCGGCGGAGCGGCGGAGCGAGGGTCGCGCTCCCGACAGGCCGGACACCTCGATGACGGTCAGCGACCATCCAGTCCCTCGGCGCGTCCGGCCCGCTCGGGTCGTCGGGATGTCGGGGCGGGTTCGTAGAATCCCGGGATGGCCTCCCCCACCGACCTGCGCGCCTCCGACGCCCTGGAGGTGCTGCGCCGCGTGTTCGGCTACGACGCCTTCCGCGGCTTCCAGCAGGAGGTGATCGACCACGTCGTGGCCGGCGGTGACGCGCTGGTCCTGATGCCGACCGGCGGCGGCAAGTCGCTGTGCTACCAGATCCCGGCGCTCGTGCGCGACGGCGTGGCGGTGGTGGTCTCGCCGCTGATCGCGCTGATGCAGGACCAGGTCGACGCGCTGACGGCGGTCGGCGTCCGGGCCGGCTTCCTCAACTCGACGCAGGATCTCGACGCCCGCCGGGCGGTGGAGCGGGCGTTCGTCGGCGGCGAGCTGGACCTGCTCTACCTCGCCCCGGAGGCGCTGGGCACCCGGGGCGTGCAGCAGTTGCTCGACCGGGGCCGGATCGCCCTGTTCGCCATCGACGAGGCGCACTGCGTGTCGCAGTGGGGGCACGACTTCCGCCCCGACTACCTGGCCCTGTCGATGCTTCACGAACGCTGGCCCGACGTGCCCCGCATCGCGCTGACCGCCACCGCGACCAGCGCGACCCGCGCCGAGATCGCCACCCGGCTCAAGCTCACCGACGCCCGGCACTTCGTGGCCAGCTTCGACCGGCCCAACATCCAATATCGCATCGTGCCCAAGCGCGAGCCGCGCAAGCAGCTGCTCAGCCTGCTGCGTGACGAGCACCCCGGCGACGCGGGCATCGTCTACTGCCTCTCCCGCGCCTCGGTGGAGAAGACGGCCGAGTTCCTCACCGCCAACGGCGTCGCCGCGCTGCCCTACCACGCCGGGCTGGACGCGGGCACCCGCGCGCGCAACCAGCAGCGCTTCCTGCGCGAGGAGGGCCTGGTGATGGTGGCGACCATCGCCTTCGGCATGGGCATCGACAAGCCCGACGTCCGCTTCGTCGCCCACCTCGACCTGCCCAAGTCCGTCGAGGGCTACTACCAGGAGACCGGCCGGGCCGGCCGCGACGGGCTGCCGTCGACCGCCTGGCTGGCGTACGGGCTGCAGGACGTGGTGCAGCAGCGCAAGATGATCGAGACCTCGGAGGGCGACCTCGCCCACCGGCGCAACCTCGCCGCCCACCTCGACGCGATGCTGGCGCTCTGCGAGACGGTCCGGTGCCGCCGCACCCAACTGCTCGACTACTTCGGCGAGCAGGCCACGGCCGCCTGCGGCAACTGCGACACCTGCCTGGAGCCGCCGGAGTCGTGGGACGGCACGGTGGCGGCGCAGAAGCTGCTCTCCACGGTCTTCCGGCTCGACCGCGAACGCAACCAGCGCTTCGGCGCGGGGCACTGCATCGACATCCTGCTCGGCCGCGCCACCGACAAGGTCAGCCAGTACGGCCACGACTCGCTGACCGTGTTCGGCATCGGCGGCGAGCTGCGCGAGGCCGAGTGGCGCGGCGTGGTGCGCCAACTGCTGGCCGAGGGGCTGCTGGCCGTGGAGGGCGACTACGGCACGCTGACCCTCACCGAGGCCAGCGCGGAGGTGCTGGGCCGCCGCCGCACGGTGATGATGCGCCGCGAGCCGGAGAAGGTCGCCTCGTCCCGGGCCGCCAAGCCGCGCGGCGCAGCCACCGTCGTCGCCGAGCTGTCCCCGGCGGCGACGGCGGTCTTCGAGCGGCTGCGCGCCTGGCGGGCGGCCACCGCCAAGGAGCAGGGCGTCCCGGCGTACGTGATCTTCCACGACGCGACGCTGCGGCAGATCGCCACCGACGCGCCCGCCTCGCTGGCGGAGCTGTCCCGGGTCAGCGGCGTCGGCGAGAACAAGCTCGCCAAGTACGGCGAACCCATCCTGGCCGTCCTGGCCGACGGGGGCGACCCGGCCTGACCCGCCGGTCGACCCCCGCCCGAGCCACCGGACGCCGACGGTTCCGGCCTGCGCCACGGATGAGCGTCGGGCACCACCGGCCGCGTTGGCCCCCGCCGCGCAACACCGTGCCGTCGGCGCCGCCGGCGGCGCCGGGCAGCGTCGGGTGCCGGCGGCGCCGGGCAGCGTCGGCTGGCACCGGGCGCCGTCGACTCCGGACCACGCCAGCGCGCCGCCGGCACGGCCCTTGTGGGGTGGCGGGGTCAGCGGAACCGGTCGGCGTGCGCGGCGACGAAGTCGGCGACGGTGCGAGGCGGCCGACCGGTCAGGTCGCGGACGACACTCGTCGTGCTCGCCCACCGGCCGTCACCGACGAGGCGCATCAGGGCGGCGAGGTCGTCGGCCGCGGCGGCCGGCAGCCCGGCCGACCGGAGGCGCTCGGCCATGGCGGGCACCGCCAGGTCGACGTACCGCACCGGCCGGCCCAGGGTCCGGGTCAGCACCTCGGCGATCTCGTCGTGCGTCGGCGCGTCGGGGCCGGTCAGCACCAGCGTCTCGTTCTCGCCCGCGGGCCGGGTCAGCAGGACGGCGGCCACCGCCGCGATGTCCCTGGCGTCGATGTAGCCCACCCGGCCCGGGCCGTAGGAGCCGTGGAACGCGCCGTGGTCGCCGTCGAAGGTGACCTCCGTGGGGAGGTTCTGCATGAAGCCGACCGGCTGGAGGATCGACCAGGCGAGCCCGGAGCTCTTCAGGTGGGCCTCGACCTCGCCGTGCATGCCGAGCCCGAGCAGCCCGCCGGGTGCCGCGCCGCGCACCGACACCTTCACGACGTGGGCGACGCCCGCCTCGGCGGCGAGGTCGACGAGCCTCCGCTGTTGCGTGACGAAGTCGGGCCCGAGCGAGCCGTTCAGCAGCAGTCGCGCCCCCGGGACGAGGGCCCGCCTGATCGAGTCGGGGTCGTCGAAGTCGCCGACGACGTAGTCGCCGCCCAGCTCCGCGCCGTGCCGGTGCTGCCGTACGACCGCCCGGCGGGGCGCTCCCCACGTGTCGAGCTGCGCGATCAACGACCGACCGATCTGTCCGGACGCTCCGGTCACCACGATCATGACTCCCCCTAAACGGAATTTCATCCTCCGGTTGCGCGGGTTACGATAACCGGAGGAAGACGTTCCGGATAGGGGGCGGCATGAGGATCGGCGACGCGGAGGAACCGCCGCTGCGGGCGGACGCCGCACGCAACCTCGGGAAGATCCTCGCCGCCGCCCGGACGGTGATGGCCGAGCAGGGACTGACCGCTCCGATGGACCTCATCGCCCGCCGGGCAGGAGTCGGCATCGGCACGCTCTACCGGCGGTTCCCCACCCGCGAGGCGCTCCTGGCCGCCGTCGGCGAGGAGTACGTGACGGACCTCGTCGCCGTCACCCGGCAGCTCGGCGAGCGCAGTCGGGACGCCCGGGCGGCCCTGCGAGGGCTGGTCGACTGGTGCGCGGAACCGGGGCGCGGCGCCCTCGCCGCCGCGTTGGCCGACCTGCCCACGGAGACCTTCCACGCCTCCCCGGCGTTCGCCCGGGCCCGCAACGAGTGGCTCGCACTCCTCGACGACCTCGTCCGTCGCGGGCAGCGGGACGGGCTGGTCCGCCCCGACGTCGGCACCGGCGACGTCGTCCTGCTGCTCAACGTCTTCGCCTGCCACCCCGACCGCCTGCCGGGGCACGTCGCCGCGCAGCCCGCGCGGTATCTGCACCTCGTGTTCGACGCGCTCATGACCGGCCCGCCGACCCCGGACGCCCTCCCCGGCGCCCCCGTCGACCTCGACGCCGTCAGGTAGGACGGCGGCTCGTCGTGGGCCCCGTCGACGGTCAGGAGGTCGAGTCGCCGTCGGGGCCGAGGGCGGCGAGGATGGCCTCGGCGGTGCGCCGGCCCACGCCGGGGACCTCGGTGATCTCCTCCACGGTGGCGGCGGAGAGGCGCTTGAGCGAGCCGAAGTGGCGCAGCAGCGCCTTGCGCCGCACCTCCCCCAGGCCCGGCACCCTGTCCAGCGCCGACTCGGTCATCCGCTTGGAGCGCCGCTGCCGGTGGAAGGTGATGGCGAAGCGGTGCGCCTCGTCGCGCACCCGTTGCAGCAGGTAGAGCCCCTCCGAGGTGCGCGGCAGGATCACCGGGAACTCGTCGTCGGGCAGCCAGACCTCCTCCAGCCGCTTGGCCAGGCCGCACAGCGCCACGTCGTCGATGCCCAGCTCCGCGAGGGCCTGGGCCGCCGCCGCGACCTGCGGCGCGCCGCCGTCGACCACCACCAACTGCGGGGGGTACGCGAACTTGCGCGGGCGGCCGGTGGTCGGGTCGACCAGGGCGCCGACCCGGGGCTCGTCGGGCCCGGCCTGGCCGGCCGGGGCGTCGGGGTCGTCGGCCGGCTCGACGCCCGCCTCCCCGGTCTCGGCCCGCGCGTCGAGGTAGCGGGCGAAGCGACGGCGCAGCACCTCGGACATGGCCGAGAGGTCGTCGGTGGCGCCACGGATGATGAAGCGCCGGTATTCGCTCTTGCGGGGCAGCCCGTCCTCGAAGACGACCATGCTCGCCACCACGTCGGTGCCCTGCATCTGCGAGATGTCGAAGCACTCGATGCGCAGCGGCGACGTGCGCATGTCGAGGGCCTCGCTGATCTCGTCGAGGGCCTTGCCGCGGGTGGTCAGGTCGCCGGCCCGGCGCAGCTTGTGCCGGGCGAGCGCGTCCTTGGCGTTGCGTTCGACCGTCTCCAGCAGCGACCGCTTGTCGCCGCGCTGCGGCACCCGCAGGGAGACCCGGCTGCCCCGGCGGCCGGAGAGCCAGTCGGCCAGCGCGGCCGCGTCGGCGGGCAACTCCGGCACGAGCAGCTCGCGCGGCACGTCGGCCTCGCCCTGCTCGCCGCCGTAGACCTGGGTGCAGAAGTGGTGCACCAGGTCGCCCGTGGTCAGGTCCTCGGTCTTCTCCACCACCCAGCCGCGCTGGCCCCGGACCCGGCCGTCGCGCACGTGGAACACCTGGACGGCCGCCTCCAGGGGGTCGTCGGCGAACGCCACCACGTCCGCGTCGGTGCCGTCGCCGAGCACCACCGTCTGCTTCTCCATCGCCCGCCGCAGGGCGGCGATGTCGTCGCGCAGCCGGGCGGCCCGCTCGAACTCCAGCTGCTCGCTGGCGTCGGTCATCTCCCGTTCCAGCTTGCGGACCATGGTGTCGGTGCGGCCGGCCATGAACTCGCAGAAGCCGTCGACGATCTCGCGGTGCCCCTCGGGGGTGACGCTGCCCACGCAGGGCGCCGAGCACTTGCCGATGTAGCCCAGCAGGCAGGGCCGGCCGACCTGGCCGGCGCGCTTGAACACCCCGGCCGAGCAGGTGCGCGCCGGGAAGACGCGCAGCAGCAGGTCGAGCGTCTCGCGGATCGCCCAGGCGTGCGAGTAGGGCCCGAAGTAGCGCACCCCCTTGCGCTTGGCGCCCCGCATCACCTGCAGGCGCGGGAACTCCTCGTCGAGGGTCACGGCCAGGTAGGGGTAGGACTTGTCGTCGCGGTAGCGGACGTTGAAGCGCGGGTCGTACTGCTTGATCCAGGTGTATTCGAGCTGGAGCGCCTCGACCTCGGTGCCGACGGTGACCCAGTCGACCGACTCGGCGGTGGTGACCATCTGCTGGGTGCGCTGGTGCAGGCCCCACAGGTCGGCGAAGTAGGAGTTGAGCCGGCTGCGCAGGTTCTTCGCCTTGCCGACGTAGATCACCCGGCCGGTGCCGTCGCGGAAGCGGTAGACCCCCGGCGACTCCGGGATGGTGCCGGGCGCGGGACGGTAGGTCGAGGGGTCAGCCACGCCAGCAAGCGTAGTCCGCACCCCCGACAGCCCCCGGAACCGCGCGACCCGATGCCCCGGCCGCCGCCCCGGGGTTAATCCGGTGTCGCCGGGAACGCTCCCGGCTAGCATCCGGCCCTGACGGACCGGACGCGAGGGGGCACGGGCGGATGGGCGCGGACCCGGCGGGACGCAGCCGAGGGGGCGCCGTCCTCGTGGCGGCGCTCACCGTCGACTCCGTCGGCAACGGGCTGTTCCTACCGCTGTCGCTGGTCTACTTCCTACGGCTGACCGACGTGCCCCTGTCGCTGCTCGGAGTGCTGCTCAGCGCCGCGACCGTGCTCACGCTCCCGGTGCCGCTGTGGGCCGGCGCGCTGGCGGACCGGGTGGGCGCCCTGCCGGTGGTCGTCGCCGCGCAACTGCTCCAGGCCGCCGGCTATCTGGCGTACGCCTGGGTGCGGGGCCCGGTCGGGGTCTTCGTCGCGGCGGCGCTGGTCGCCGTCGGCGTGCAGTTCTTCTGGTCCACGGTCTTCACCGCCGTCGCCGACTACGCCGACGGCAGCCCCGGCGCCCGGACCCGGGACACCTGGTACGCGGTCAGCAACGGCGCGCGTACCGCAGGGCTGGCGGTGGGGGGCCTCGTCACCGGCGTGGTGGTCGCCGACGGTCGGGCCGGCACCTACCGGGCGGTGGCGTACGCGGCGGCGGCCTGCTTCGCCCTCGCCGCGGTGCTCATCGCCGCGCGCGTGCGCACCCCGGCGGCCACCGACCGGCCGGCGGCCCCGCGGCGCGGCGGGTACGCGACGCTGGCCCGCGACCGCCCGTTCCTGGCGCTGACCGGCCTCAACACCGTCTTCGCGCTGAGCAGCATGATGCTCGGCCTGGCGCTGCCGACGGTGCTGCTCACGGACGTGCGCGGGCCCGCCTGGCTGACCTCGGCCATTCTCGCCGGCAACGCGTTCCTCGTCGCCCTGCTCTCCGCGCCCGTCGGCGCGCGCCTGCCGCGCCACCGCCGCACCCGCGCGATCGCCGCGGCGGCGGCCCTCTGGGCGGCCTGGGGGCTGGCCATGGCGACCCTCGGCCCCGGCCGGCTGGCCACCGTGGCCGTGCTGCTGGCCTCGGCCACGCTGTTGTTCACGGCGGCGGAGCTGGTCCACGCGCCGGCGTCCGCCGCGCTGGCCGCCGCCGCCGCGCCGGTCGCCGCCCGTGGTCGCTACCTGGCGGCGTTCCAGTATTCCTTCGCCGTCGCCTCGCTGGTCGCGCCGGCCTTCTTCACCACCCTGTACGAGGCTCACGACGCCGCGCCGTGGCTGGCCCTGGCGCTGCTCAACGCCGCCGGCGCGGCGGGGGTGCTGGCGCTGGAACGGCACCTGCCGCCGGCCGCCGTCCGGGAACCCGCACCGGCCGCCCCGGCACGGGCCGACGCGGGCGCCCCGACGGCATGACCCGGCCGCCGGTCAGGCCAGGGAGATGTGGTCGCCCGTGACCTTGATGTTCTTCGCCGGGAGCGGCTTGGTGGCCGGGCCGCCCTTCACCGAGCCGTCCTCGATCGAGAACTTGCTGAAGTGGCAGGTGCAGTTGATGGTGCCGCCGTCGACGTTCGTCACGGGGCAGCCCTGGTGGGTGCAGATCGAGTCGAACGCCTTGAACTGGCCGGCGGTCGGCTGCGTGACCACCACCCCCTGGGCCGGGTAGACGGCGCCGCCGCCGACGGGGATGTCGGCGGTGCGGGCCAGCGACTGCGCGCCCTCGCGGTCGCCGCCGCCGGCGTCGCCCGTGCTGGGCACCGCCGGACCGCCGCTGGTCGGGGCCGCGCCGCCGCCGGAGTCGTCGCTGCCGCAGGCCGCCAGGACCACCGCCGCGCCGACCGCCCCCGCGCCCGTGAGGAGGGCGCGCCGCGTCTGCGTCGCCGGCCCGGTCAGCTCCTGCTCGTCACTCATGCCTCGCCTCTCTCTCGGCTGCCGCCGCCCAGTCATGATCCGCGGCCACGCTCTGGTACACGGATCACTGTGCCCGACGGTTCACCCGATCGGCGACCGCCGGGGGCCCCGGACGGGCCGGGAGG
>NZ_JBSGDY010000052.1:0-37865 GCF_053602615.1 Micromonospora sp. NPDC004336 | reverse complement strand
CACGGCCCCGGCGGGCCGTGGCCGTGGCCGCGTCCAGGAACTCGCCGACCGGCGGCTGGCCGGGCCGGCCGGCGTCCGCCGGCGGGCGGCGCGACCCGCCGCGTCGGCTGGTGCGCCGACCGTCCGATCGGTCAGGATGGGCGTGCGCGGGGGCGTCGCCGGGCCACGGCCGGCGTGCCCGCCGACGGAAGGAGACCCGTTGTCGTCCACCCTGCTCTCCCGTCGCGACCTGCGCTTCCTCCTGCACGACTGGCTGGAGGTGACCCGGCTGACCGAGCGGCCCCGCTACGCCGAGCACTCGCGGGAGACCTTCGACGCCGTGCTGGACCTCGCCGAGCGGGTGGCCAGCGAGCGCTTCGCCCCGCACAACCGGGCCGCCGACCTCGCCGAACCCACCTTCGACGGTCGGCGGGTGCACATCATCCCGCAGGTGAAGCAGGCCCTCGACGTGTTCGCCGAGACCGGGCTGCTGGCCGCCAGCATGGACGCCTCGGTCGGCGGGATGCAGCTGCCGCACGTCGTGCGGGCCGCCTGCTTCGCCTGGTTCCAGGCCGCCAACATCGGCACCTCGGCCTACCCGTTCCTGACCCTGGGCAACGCCAACCTGCTGCTGGCGCACGGCAGCGCGGAGCAGATCGACACCTGGGTCCGGCCGATGGTGGCGGGCCGGTTCTTCGGCACCATGTGCCTGTCCGAGCCGCAGGCCGGCAGCTCGCTGGCCGACATCACCACCCGCGCCGAGCCGCAGGACGACGGGACCTACCGGCTCCACGGCACCAAGATGTGGATCTCCGGCGGCGACCACGAGCTGTCGGAGAACATCGTCCACCTGGTCCTCGCCCGGATCCCCGGCGGGCCGCCCGGAGTCAGGGGGATCTCGCTGTTCATCGTGCCGAAGGTGCTGCTCGACGCCGACGGCGCACTCGGCGCGCGCAACGACGTGGTGCTGGTCGGCCTCAACCACAAGATGGGCTACCGGGGCACCACCAATACGCTGCTCAACTTCGGCGAGGGCGTGCACCGGCCGGGCGGCCGCCCCGGCGCGGTCGGCTACCTGGTCGGCGAGCCGCACCAGGGCCTGGCGCAGATGTTCCACATGATGAACGAGGCCCGGATCGGGGTGGGCGCCGGCGCCACCGCCCTCGGCTACACCGGCTACCTGAAGTCGCTCGCGTACGCCCGCCAGCGGCCGCAGGGCCGCCCGCTCGCGGACAAGGACCCGGGTGCGCCGCAGGTGCCGATCGTCGCGCACCCCGACGTGCGGCGGATGCTGCTGGCGCAGAAGAGCTACGTGGAGGGCGCGCTGGCGCTGGTCCTCTACTGCGGTCGGCTGCTCGACGAGGAGAAGACCGCGCCGGAGGCGGCGGACCGCGAGCGGGCGCGCCTGCTGCTGGACGTGCTCACCCCGATCACGAAGAGCTGGCCGTCGCAGTGGTGCCTGGCCGCCAACGACCTCGCCATCCAGGTGCACGGGGGCTACGGCTACACCCGCGACTACGACGTCGAGCAGCACTGGCGGGACAACCGGCTCAACCCGATCCACGAGGGCACCCACGGCATCCAGGCGCTGGACCTGCTGGGCCGCAAGGTGACCATGCGCGACGGGGCCGGCCTGGCGCTGCTGGTCGAGACGGTCCGCGCCACGGTGACCCGGGCGTGGAAGGCCGAGGGCGAGGCCGCCGAGCTGGCCGCCGCGCTCGGCGCGGCGCTGGACCGGGTCACCCTGGTCACCCGGCGGCTGTGGAGCACCGGCGACCCGGAGGTGGCGCTGGCCAACGCCAGCGTCTACCTGGAGGCGGTCGGCCACGTGGTGATCGCCTGGATGTGGCTGGAACAGCTCCTTGTCGTCGAGGCCGCCGGCGGCCCGGGCGACGGCCCGGACGCCGACCTGCGCGCCGGCAAGCGGCAGGCGGCGCGCTACTTCTTCCGCCACGAGCTGCCCCGCACCGGCCCGCAGTTCGACCTGCTGGACAGCCTCGACCGGACCACCCTGGAGATGCGCGACGACTGGTTCTGACGTTCAGCGGCCGGCGAGCAGCCGGTCGCGGACCTCGCGGCGCAGGACCTTGCCGATCTGGGAGCGGGGCAGGTCGTCGACCAGGACGACCCGGCGGGGCACCTTGTACGCGGTGAGGTGCTCCCGGCACGCCGCGCGGAGGCCCGCCTCGTCCAGGTCGGCGTCCTCGTCCGGCACGACCGCCGCCACGACCTCCTCGCCGCCGTGCCCGCCGGGCAGGCCGACCGCCGCGGCGTCGCGGACGCCGGGAATCCGGCGCAGGACGTCCTCCACCTCGGAGGGGTAGACGTTGAACCCGCCGGTGATGATCAGTTCCTTGATCCGGTCGACCACCGTGACGAAGCCGTCGTCGTCCATCACCACGATGTCCCCGGTGCGCAGCCACCCGTCGGGCAGCAGCACCGCCGCCGTCTCCTCCGGCCGCCGCCAGTAGCCGGCGAACACCTGCGGCCCCCGGACCAACAGCTCGCCCGCCTGGCCCGGCTCGCGGTCGCGCGCCGGCTCCTCGGGGTCGACGATGCGGATCTCGGTGGAGGGGAACGGCACCCCGACCGTGCCCGGCCGCCGGGCGGGGGAGACCGGGTTGCCCAGCGCCACCGGGGACGTCTCGGTCATGCCGTAGCCCTCGACGAGCAGCCCGCCGGTGACCGACTCCCACAGCTCGACCGTCGCCGGGGGCAGCGCCATGGCGCCGGAGATGGCGTACCGGGCCGAGGTGAGGTCGATCCCGCGCTCCCGGGCGGTGGCGGCGAGCTTCTCGTAGATCGGCGGCACGGCCGGCAGGAAGGTCGGCGGGCGGCGGCGCACCGCCTCCAGGGTCTGGTCGACGTCGAAGCGGGGGAACAGCACCAGCGTGGCGCCGATGCCCACCGCGAAGGTGAGGCAGAGCGTCAGCCCGTACGCGTGGAACAGCGGCAGCACCGCGTAGATCGTCTCCTCGCCGTCGCGCAGGCCCGGCACCCAGGCGCGGCCCTGCGCCGCGTTGGCGCGCAGGTTGCGGTGGGTCAGGACGGCGCCCTTCGGCGTTCCGGTGGTGCCGCCCGTGTACTGCAGCAGCGCCGTGTCGTCCGGGCCGGGGGCCGGGTGGGCGGGGTCGAGAGGGCTCGCCTCGGCCACCAGCCGCTCCCAGGACAGCGCCCCCGGCGCGGGGCCGGTCATCGCCGCCCGGGTGGCCCGCGCGCGGGCCAGCGGCAGCCGCAGCGCCCAGCGCTTGCGCCGGGGCAGCGCCCGGGTCAGGTCCACGGCGACCACGGTCTCGACCGCGGTGCTCGCGGCGGTGCGGCGGACGAGGGGAGCGACCCGGTCCCAGACGACCGCGACCCGGGCCCCGTGGTCGGCGAGCTGGTGGGTGAGCTCCTGCTCGGTGTAGAGCGGATTGTGCTCGACCACCACCGCGCCGAGGCGCAGCACGGCGTAGAAGGCGACGACGTGCTGGGGGCAGTTGGGCAGCACCAGCGCCACCCGATCGCCCCGGTCGACGCCCAGCCGGCGCAGCGCCTCGGCGGCCCGGGCCACCTGGCCGGCGAGGTCGGCGTACGTGGTGGTGGCGCCGAAGAAGTCGAGGGCGACGCGGGCGCCGAACCGGTGGTCGGCCGCGCGCAGGAGGTCGACCAGGGACTCGTCGGACGGCGCGATGGTCGGCGGCACGTCCGGGGCGTAGCTGCGCAGCCAGGGCCGCTCCGCACTCAGGTCCATGTCTCTCCTCCGCACCGCACGCCACAGCCTTACTTAACGGTAACCTACGGTCGCGTAGGTATCGGGTAAGGGGCCCCCGACGGCCGGGGCCCGGACGTAGAATCCGACGATGCGTGATCGGCGGGTGGCGGCGCTCTGGTCGATCTTCGTCGTGGTCGCCGCGGCGTCGTCGGCGCTCGTGGCCCTGCGTCCCGACCGCCTCTCCGACCTGCACATCTACCGTGGCGCGCTGCTGCATCTGCACGCCGGTCACCCCCTCTACGACTTCGTCGCCGAGAACGGCGGGCCCTTCACCTACCCGCCGTTCGCGGCCCTCGTGCTGTGGCCGGTCGCCGCCGTCCCCGAGGGCGTCGCGCAGGGCATCTGGCTGGCGCTGACCTGCCTCGCCGTGGTCGCCATCGCGGCGGCCGTCGGTCGCGTGCTGGTCGGCCCGGGGCGCCGACGCGCCCTCGTCGTGCCGGCCGTCGCCTGCGCCCTCATGCTCTCCGCCCCGGTGCAGAGCAACCTGCGCTTCGGCCAGGTCAGCATCTTCATCGTGCTGCTCGCGCTGCTGGACGGCACGGGAGTCGTGCCGCCCCGGCTGCGGGGCGTGCTCGTCGGGGTGGCCGCCGCGGTCAAGCTCACCCCGCTGCTCTTCGTGGTCTACTTCCTCGCCACCGGCCGCTACCGGGACGCCGCGCGGGCCGCCGCCACCTTCCTGGCCTGCGCGGCGCTCGGCGGGCGCCGGAGCAGACGGGCGGCATCGTGCTCGGGCAGTGGCTCAACGACGAGGCGCGCCGCTGGATCAGCCGTAACCACGTCCGGTTCGAGCTGCGGGTCGGCGAGGTGATCGTGACCGACGTGAGCACCAACGGCTCCGGCGTCCGGCCGGGCGGGTCGATGGCGGAGGGCGACCGCCTCCCGCTGGCGCCGAGGCAGTCGCGGGTGCTGGCGGAGGGCGACATGGTGGAGCTCTACCCCGGGGTGCAGATCGGCCGGCCGGGCGAGCTGCCCGCCGGCGCACCGTACACGCCGAACTCGGTCATGGCCGAGGCGCCGACGATGGCGATGCGCCTGCCCAAGTGAGGGCGGGCGGACGACGGCGGGCGCCGGGACCGTGGTCCCGGCGCCCGCTCTCGTCGTACGGAGGTCAGCCGGCCAGCACGGCGGCGAGCTGGGCGACCGCGTGGTCGATCTCCTCCTCGGTGATCACCAGCGGCGGGGCGAGCCGGATCGTCGAGCCGTGGGTGTCCTTGGCCAGGACGCCCCGCTCCATCAGCCGCTCGCAGGCCTCCCGGCCGCTCATCAGCGCGGGGTCGATGTCCAGGCCGGCCCAGAGGCCCCGGCCCCGGACGGCGACGAGGCCCCTGCCGACCAGCGCCGTCAGGCCGGCGTGCAGCCGCGCGCCCAGCTCGGCGGAGCGGCGCTGGAACTCGCCGGTGGCCAGCAGCCGGACCACCTCGGTCGCCACGGCGCAGGCCAGCGGGTTGCCGCCGAAGGTGGAGCCGTGCTGGCCCGGCTTGAGCACGCCGAGCACGTCGGCGTTCGCGGCCACCGCGGAGACCGGCACGATGCCGCCGCCGAGCGCCTTGCCCAGCAGGTACATGTCGGGCGTGACGCCCTCGTGGTCGCAGGCGAAGGTCTCCCCGGTGCGGCCCAGGCCGGACTGGATCTCGTCGGCGACGAAGAGCACGTTCCGCTCGGTGCAGACCCGGCGCACGCCCGGCAGGTAGCCCTCGGGCGGCACGACGACGCCCTGCTCGCCCTGGATCGGCTCGATCAGGACCGCGACGGTGTTCTCGTCGATCGCGGCGGTCAGCGCGGCCAGGTCGCCGTAGGGCACCACCGTGAAGCCGGGGGTGTACGGCCCGAAGTCGGCGCGCGCGTCGGAGTCGGTGGAGAAGCTGACGATGGTGGTCGTCCGGCCGTGGAAGTTGCCCTCGGCCACCACGATGTTGGCCTGGCCCGGGGCGACGCCCTTGACCTGGTAGCCCCACTTGCGGGCGACCTTGATGCCGGTCTCCACCGCCTCGGCGCCGGTGTTCATCGGCAGCACGAGATCCTTGCCGCACAGCTCGGCCAGCTCCCGGCAGAAGTCGGCGAACTGGTCGTGGATGAACGCCCGGCTGGTGAGGGTCAGCTTGTCGAGCTGCGCGTGCGCGGCCTCGACGAGCCTCGGGTGCCGGTGGCCGAAGTTCAGCGCCGAGTAGCCGGCCAGGCAGTCCAGGTAGCGGCGACCGTCCACGTCGGTCAGCCAGGAGCCCTCGGCGGAGGTGATCACCACCGGCAGCGGGTGGTAGTTGTGCGCGGTCCACCGCTCCGCGTCGCGGACCGCCTCCGGCGTCCGCACCATGTCCTCGATGATCACTTGCTCGCCTTTCCCTGACGGAGTCGCAACGTGCAGCACTTCGGTCCACCGCCGGCCTTGCGCAGCTCGGACAGGTCGACGCCGATGGTCTCGTAGCCCCGGTCGCGCAGCTTCGCGGCCAGGCCGGTGGCCTGCGCCGGCAGCACCACGTGCCGGCCGTCGCTGACCGCGTTCAGCCCGAAGACCTCGGCGTCGGCCAGGGTGGCGTGCACCGCGTCCGGGAAGAGCCGGCGCAGCACGGCGCGGCTGCCCGGCGAGAACGCCTCCGGCAGGTAGGCCACCGTGCGCTCGTCGAGCACGGTGAGCGCGGTGTCCAGGTGGTAGAAGCGCGGGTCGACCAGCTGCATGGTGACCACCGGGTAGCCGAAGACCTCCTGGAGCTGCGCGTGCGAGGCGTGCGCGGTGCGGAAGCCGGTGCCGGCCAGCAGGTGGTCGCCGGCCAGGAGGATGTCACCCTCGCCCTCGTTGACGTGCTTCGGGTCGTACATCTCGAAGCCGGCGGCCTCGAACCAGGCGCGGTACGCGGGGGCCTCGTCGGCGCGCTGCGGGTCGCGGAACTGCACCGCCATCGCCTTGCCGTCGATCACGGTGCCGCCGTTGGCGGCGAAGACCATGTCGGGCAGCCCGGGCACCGGAGTGATCTCCTCGACGGTGTGGCCCAGGTCCCGGTAGATCTGGCGGAGCTGCTCCCACTGCCGGACGGCCAGGTCGGCGTCGACCGGAGCGGTGGGGTCCATCCACGGGTTGATGGCGTAGTCGACGGCGAAGTACGTCGGCCGGCACATCAGGAAGCGCTGGCTGGTGGCGTCCATCGTCATTGTCCTGCTCCCAGGGGTCGGGCGCGCCCGGCCACCGTCGGCCCACGGGCTGGCGCCGTTGCTCAACGGTATGTGGCCCGGGGCGACGGTATCCACCGCTGGAAGTTGCGCAGGACGTTCGATCGTTGCGTCTGGAGCTGGGCTGGCGGGGTTTCGTTGCGCCCGGGGCCGACCGGGCGGCCGGATGTGGTCGCGCCCCTCGCGTCCGTGGGACGGGCCGCCCGGGGTCACGGGTCCGCGGCTGCCCGCCGGGCTTCGGAGACCGGGCGGGGAAACACTTCGGGGGCGGCGAACCGCCGCCCCCGAAAAAGGGTCGCCCGGCTGGTGAACCACCAGGCTGGTCGGGCTGCCCGCCGATTCCTCATCGGCGGTGTCGCCGGCGCACCGCCGGCGAGCCGGACAGTGCCCGCTAGAACCGGTCCACAAACTGTGAGTCGAGCCACTCCCGGAACCGGGCCACCCAGTCGCCGTCGGTGGTCGGCCAGTCGAACTGACCGGTCATCGCGACCACGCCCAGGACCACCGCGCCGAGGCCGAACACGATGCCCAGCAGCGCATCGGTCTTGCCGGCGATGTGCCGGCGCCGGGTGGCCATCAGGCCCAGCACCGCGAGGACGGCGCCGATCGCGCCGAGCCCGATGCCGTACCCGGCGAGGGTGCCGGTGAGCACGAAGAGCGCGCCGGCCAGGCCGACGACGAGGCCGAGCGTGGCGAGCATGCTGGCCCGGGGCTTCGGGCCGGCGACCACCGGCTGTTCGGCGCGGTCGGCGACGCCGTCGCCGTCCCGGTCGACGGGGCGCTCGGGTCGGTCCCGGTCCGCCCCGGCCGCGCGGGCCGCGTCCCGGTCCAGGTCGACGGTCCGGCCGTCGAGGGTCCGTTCCAGGGTCGGGTCCGCGTCGGTGACCCGGGGGTGGCGCCGGGTGTCGTCGTCGACGGGCCGGGCGGTGGCGGCCCGCGCCACGGCGGCCCGCTCGGCCGCCCGCCGCTCGGCCTCGGCGTCCCGGGGGTCACCGGCGCGCGCGCCGCGCGGCCCGTCGACGGTCGCGGCGCTGCTCCGGTACGTCGCCTGGTCGCTGTCGCGTTCGGTGACCACCGGCCGGCTGGGCCCCGAGCCGTCGACCGGGTCGTTCCGCGTCGCCCGGTCCGGTCCGGCGCCCACCGGGGCGTCGCGGCCGTCGACGCGGCCGTCGAGGTTCTCGTCCCGCGTCGGCGCCTCTTCCGACCGGCGCGACAGCGAAGGAATCCTGACCACAACACACCTCCTGGGGAATGCGGGTGGCCGATGCAACGACTGCCGCCCACGTTGTCCGTCACAGCAGTACCCAGCAGGCCGTTCGCTGACACCGGGGCGCGGCGCAGGGCCGGCGTCGCGCTGCTCGGCACGGGTGGTGCCGGCCGGCTCGGCGCACGGTGGGGCGTCGGCCGGCCTCGCGGGGGTGGACGGCGCCGGCCGGCCCTGCCGGCACGTCGGGTCCCCTGAGCCGGCCGGGGGTCCCCGGCGTCCGGCCGGAGTGGCGCTGGCACGTCCCGGTGCCGTCAGGCGGGTTCCGCGGGCGCGGGCCCCAGGGCGCGGATCGCGAAATCGATCGCGGTGGTCAGACGCTCGACGTCGTGGCCGGCGCCGCCGTTGTAACGGCCGGCACGCCAGCCAGCGCCGCACCGTGTCGGGCTCCAGACGCGGCCTGGTCGCCGGTTACCGAGACACGCTCCTAGCGCCGCCAGGCGTCGAGGGTGCCGACGGCGGCCCGGGTGAGGTCGCCCATCAGGGCGGGGCTGCCGCTGGTGCCCTCCCACCCCTGGTCGTGGAGCACGGTCGTCACGTCGGCGACACGGATCACGGCGATCTGGCTGACCGCCTCGCCGCCGACACGGTTGCCCTGCAGGTCGGTCTGCGGCCACCTCAGAGTCACGAGCAGCGCCTCGTCGCCGACGCCGGGCAGCGGGCGGGTCTGGACGTCGACGGTGCCTCCCCAGCGGCGGAAGGACCGGCACGAGTCGAGCGAGCCGCGGACCCGCCGCAGGTATGCGTCGGCGCCGTCGCCCTCGAAGGCGAAGATCGTCTGCGTGATCGTGCCCTGCGGCACGTTCTCGGGCGGATCGCCGGGCCGCTTGTAGACGCTCATCATCGCGGCGCTCGCGGTCACCGCCCGACCGCCGGTGGCGAACTCCTGACCGCACAGCTTCGGCAGAGCGTTCGCGACGGGCGTCGTCGTCTTCGGTGACTTGCGGATCTCCGCCGGCAGTTCGAGGAAGGCCGAGGCGGGGACGGTCACCGCCGCGCGCGGGGTGGGCGAGGGCCGCGGAGCCGTCCCGGTGGTCGCCGGCACGGTCGCCGACGGGGAGGGCGCCGCCCCCGGGCTGCCGTCGTCCGCGCCGGTCGTGCAGCCACCGGTGAGGGCGACGGCGCCGAGCAGCGACACGCCGAGGGCGACGCGCCGCCGCGCCCGGGTGGTGGAACGTCGGTGATCCATCCGGTTCCTCCCTGTGTCGACCTGACTCTACGGGTCCTCCCGCCGCCCGGCAGCCCGCAGACGGGGCGGCGGCCCGGCCGGCGGCGGAGGCGGCGTGCTGCGCGGCGGGCGTGCGGCGGGCCTGGCTACCCTTGGCACCCGTGCCTGAGGGACACACCATCCACCGACTCGCCGCGCGGCACGCCGAGCTGTTCGCCGGCGACAAGCTGCACGCCGCCAGCCCGCAGGGCCGCTTCGCCGAGGGCGCCGCCCTGCTCGGCGGCACCGTGCTGGAGAGCACCGAGGCGTACGGCAAGCACCTGCTGCACCACCACGCCGGCGAGCTGACCCTGCACGTCCACCTCGGGCTCTACGGCAGGTTCACCGACGGCGCGGGGGAGCCGCCGGAGCCGGTCGGCCAGGTGCGGCTGCGCCTGACCAGCGACCGGCACTGGCTCGACCTGCGCGGCCCGACGGCCTGCGAACTGCTCACCCCGCCCGAGGTGGCGGCGCTGCGCGACCGGCTCGGCCCCGACCCGCTGCGCGCCGACGCCGACCCCGGGCGGGCGTACGCCCGGATCTCCCGCAGCCCGACGCCGCTGGCCGCGCTGCTGCTGGACCAGTCGGTGGTGGCCGGTACCGGGCTGATCTTCGTCACCGAGGCGCTGTTCCGGGCCGGGCTGCCGCCGACGCTGCCCGGGCGGCGGCTGGACCGCGCCCGCTGGGACGCGCTCTGGGCCGACCTGGTGGCGCTGATGCGGCTCGCCGTCGTACGGGGGCGGATCGACACGGTCCGCGACGCCCACCTGCCCGAGGCGATGGGCCGGGCCGCCCGCGTCGACCGGCACGGCGGCGAGGTGTACGTCTACCGCCGCCCCGGCGACCCCTGCCATGTCTGCGGCACGCCGGTCAGCCGCGGCGAGCTGGCCGGCCGCAACCTCTACTGGTGCGCCACCTGCCAACGGGGCTGACGCCCGCCTACTCGCCCCGGCGGTCTTCGCCGCCGCCCGCCCCGCCCGTCCCGGCTCGCCGCTGACGCCCGCCCACCCGGGCGTCACTCCTGGCCGAGCAGCCAGCGGACCACCTCGACCTGGCTGGGGAAGACCTTCCCCTCGCCGATGCTCCAGGCCAGGGTCTGCCCGACCGCCCAGCCGCGTATCCGCTCCCGGTCCAACCCCAGCTCCGCGCTGAGCCGGTCCAGCCGGTGCCGGACGGCGTCCGGCGAGTGCCCCAGCTCCTGGCCGCGCACCAGCGGCACGACGCCGAACTCACGCTCGCCGGTCAGCGGCTTGGGGTCGATGACGAGCCACGGCTCGCGGGTGGCCCGCAGCACGTTGCCGGCGTGCAGGTCCTGGTTGACCAGCACCTGCTCGCCCTGGCTGTCGACGAGGTCCGCCAGCAGGCCCAGAGCCGCGTCGAGCAGCCGCCGCTCGTACGGGCGGCCGGCCCGCTCCCACTTCACCGGCAGGCGCTCCCGCCAACCGGCGGCCTCCTCGGCCAGCGGGGTGAACGGCGGGCCGGCCGGACGCCACAGCCGCGGCAGCAGCCCGACGGCCACGTCCAGTGCCGCGTCGGCGGGCAGCGCGTGCAGCGGCGTGCCGGGCACGCACCGCTCGACCAGCAGCGCCCGGCGGTCCGGGTCGTGCGCGAGCAGCCGGGCCGATCCCGCGCCGGCCCAGTGGTCGAGGGCCGTCGCCTCGTGCGCGCTGTCCGGGTCCGGGTACTGGAGCTTCAGCACGGCCGGCGTGCCGTCGGGCAGCTCGGCGGGCAGGGCCAGCGAGGCGAAGGCGTACGGGAAGGGTGGCCCCACCCGCAGCGACCAGCGCGCGACGCACTCGGCCAGCCGCTCCGGCAGGGCCGCCAGCCAGCGCCGTCCGGCGGGGACGTCCCGCACCCAGCCGAGCCCTTCGGGGATTCGTAGCTCCGTGTCCATCCGGCCATCCTGGATGCCGATCCGCCCTGTCGTACAACCGATTCCGGATGACGGCCGATGCGGCCGGCCGGCCCCGCTCCCGCCTGGGACGGGGGCGAGGAGATGCGCCCAGCGGGCCCGCTCCTTTGCCTGCGGGGCGAGGAGCGGGCGGCGCTGCGGGTGGCGGGCCGCCGTGGACCGGGCCGGGGGCGGTCCCGCACCACCCCCGGCCCGGAGCCTGTCAGCGCAGCCGGCGGATGTCGCCGTACGCGCGGTAGAAGCCGCCCCGGCCGGACTCGCGGACCTGGGTGACGAGGTAGCGGGCGCCCGGCTCGCGGATGCCCTTGGGAAACTGCACCGACCAGCCCGGGTGGTAGCCGGGGGAGAGCACGTGCACGCGCAGCCGGCCCCGGTCCTCGACGCACTGCACGATCACGCCGCCGTCGACGTCGCTGGTCACCTCGACGGACGTCCACGCCGCCGGCTCGGGCAGCCGGGCCGGGGCCTTGACGTCGACCACCTCCGGCACGCTGCCGGCCTCCGCCGCCCGGATGGCCGGCTCGCTGGCGTCGACGCAGGCCAGGTAGCCGCTCGTGGTGACCACGTAGAGCCGTTCGTCGTGGTATTGCATCGAGTAGGCCGAGCCGCAGCCGGTGCCGAGCTTCCACAGCCGGTTGCCGGCCTGGTCGAAGCAGTAGATCGAGGACTGGCTGTCGCCGGCGAAGACGTACCGGCCGCCCTCGGCGGTGGCGCAGGAGAAGACCGGGGCGTCGCACCGGTAGGCGCGCTCGGCGCGGCCGTCCTTGGCCAGCCGCACCACCTCCCGGGTGGCGGTGCCGGCGAACACGGCCCCGGGCTCCTGCCAGCCGAAGAGCACCGAGCCGGTGCGGGTGTGCCACAGCTCCTGCCCGGTGCGCCAGTCGTAGCCGGTGATCCCCTGGGAGTGGCCGTGGTAGACCGCGTCGGCGTCGCAGCGCACCATCCACGCCGACCGGCCCCGCCCCGCCCGACGCCAGAGGAACTCGTCCTCGTGGTCGACCGCGGCGATGCCGCCGTCGGCGTCGGAGACGCCCAGCACGCCGTCGTGGATGTCCAGCCAGTAGATGTCGATCTCCGGCGCGATCGCGTACGCGACCCGGGGCACCTTGCCGGACAGGTCGTAGACGTTGCCGTCGTCGCAGCCCGCGTAGATCCAGGCGTCGTCGGCGACGATGCACTTCACCCCGTCGGGGAGGCGGACCTGGTCCAGCACCCGGGCGTCGTGGCCGAGGGTGGTGATGACGCCGCGCTCGTTGCCGACCATGCAGCTCTGCCCGTCGACGAAGATGCCGAACGCCGGCGCGCCGGAGTCGTAGCGCCACAGCACCGGGGCGGTGCGGGCGGTGGAACGGGTGCTGACGATCTGCCGCCGGGAGACGGCGCGCTTCTGCCGCACGCCGGGCACCGCCGGGGCGTACCCCTTGCGGACCTTCTCGCCGATCTTCTTCGCCGCCGCCGCCCGCGCCTTGGCGTTGTCGGCGTAGGCGGTGGTCTTGACCTGCCCCTGGTCGCCGATCCGGCCGTAGCGGACGGTCAGCGCGGTGTCGTCGACCACGACCTCGTAGAACTTGTGCGCACCGTCCACTTCGGACAGTTCGAGGTAGGTCGTCTCCTGCGACATGGGTCCTCCGAGGGGTCAGCGACCGGCCCGACGAGGCCGGCGCGGCGACAGCGGGCACACGTTAACCGCCACCCCCGACAAGTCAACGAGACGGGACCCCGCCGCCGCGCACCCAGCCCTGACCGACGGTGAGGGGCACCTTCCCATGCCCCGGGCGTCGGGAAGGTGCCCCTTCCGCACCGGTCACCGGGCGGTGGCGGCCAGGGCGTCGACGGCCTTGCGGGCGGCGATCAGCACCGGGTCCCAGACCGGGGCGTACGGCGGGGCGTAGCCGAGGTCGAGGGCGGTCATGTCGTCCACCGTCATGCCGTTCCACAGCGCCACCGCGAGGGTGTCGATCCGCTTGGCCGCCTCGGACCAGCCGACGATCTGCGCCCCGAGCAGCCGCCCGCTGGGCTTCTCCGCGATCAGCTTCACGGTCATCGACCGGGCGCCCGGGTAGTAGCCGGCGCGGTTGGTCGACTCGGCGACGACCGAGACGAACTCGAACCCGGCCGCCGCGGCGTCCCGCTCGCGCAGCCCCGTACGCCCGACCTCCAGCTCGCAGACCTTCGTGACGGCGGTGCCGATCACCCCGGCGAAGGTGGCGTAGCCGCCGCCGATGTTGATGCCGGCCACCCGGCCCTGCTTGTTGGCGTGGGTGCCCAGCGGCACGTGCACCGGCATCCCGGTCACCCGGTGCACCGTCTCCACGCAGTCGCCGGCGGCCCACACGTCCGGCACCCCCTGCACCCGCATCCGGCGGTCCACCCGGACGCCGCCGGTGACGCCGAGCGGCAGGCCGGCGGCCTTCGCGAGCGCCGTGTTGGGGCGTACGCCGAGGCCGAGGACGACCAGGTCGGCGGGGATCGGCCCCTCGGCGGTGAGCACCGCGGACACCCGGCCGTCGGTCTCCTCCAGCCCGGTCACCGTCAGGCCGGTGCGGATGGTGATGCCGATCCCCCGCATCGCGGCCGTGGCCAGCTCGGCCATGTCCGGGTCGACGGTGGACATCGGCTGCTCGGCCTGCTCGACCAGGGTGACGGCGAGCCCGCGCTGGATCAGCGCCTCGGCCATCTCCACGCCGATGTAGCCGCCGCCGACGACCACCGCCCGGCGGGGCCGCGGCTCGGACTCCAGCCAGTCGCGCAGCGCCGCGCCGTCGTCGAGGGTCTGCACGCCGAACACCCCACGGGCGTCGGTATGCGCCCAGTCCGGCTTCGTCGGCACCGCGCCGGTCGCGTAGACCAGGGTGTCGAACCGCTCGCGGACCTCGCCGCCGCCGTCGAGGTCCCGCGCGACCACCTGGCGCCGGTCGAGGTCGATGCCGGTCACCTCGTGTCGCATCCGGACGTCGATGTCGAACCGCTCCCGGAACGTCGCCGGGTCGCGGGCGATCAGCTGGTCCCGCTCGGGCACCAGCCCGCTGATCCAGTACGGGATGCCGCACGCCGAGTACGACGTGAAGTGCCCCCGCTCGAACGCGACGATCTCCAGGTCGCCGCGGTCGCGGCGGCGGCGCGCCTGGGACGCCGCCGCCATGCCCGCGGCATCCCCACCGATGACGATCAGCCGTTGCGCCACGGGGACCATACTGTCACGGGCGGCCCGATCCACGGGTCTGCCGGGCGACGTCCCGGACCACGTCCACGAGGTCGCCGCCGCGCGCGAGCACCGCGCGCTGCCGGGCCGCCCCGGTGCCGTGCCGGCGCAGCCCGCCGATCAGGTCGGTCACCTCGTCGAGGTCGCCGTGGCGTTCCAGGGCCGGGCGCATCCGCTCGACGAACTGGTCGAACAGCTCCCACGCCGGCCGCAGCTCGCCGTCGGTGAGGTCGACGCCCTCGCCCTCCAGCCCGTCGTGCGCCGCCCGCCAGTGCGCGGCGACCAGCAGGTGGTGGTCGGTGCGGATGGCGGGCCGGCCGGCGGCGATGTCGTCGAGCGCGGTCGCCACCATGGCCCGGACCAGCGCGGCGACGAGCACCGCGTCGTCCACCGACGGGCAGACGTCGCCGATCCGGATCTCGACGGTCGGATACTTGGCCGACAGCCGGGCGTACCAGTAGAGCATCCCCTCGTCGAGCATCACGCCGCTGGCGATGAGCTGGCGGATCAGCCGCTCGTAGTGCTCGTGCGACTCCAGGAAGGGAGTGGGCGCCACCGAGGGCCAGTGCTCCCACTCGACCGACCGCCAGCTCGCGTAGCCGGTGTCCTCGCCCTTGGCGAACGGGGAGTTGACGGTCACCGCCTGCAGCACCGGCAGCCAGGGCCGGACGTGGTTGAGCACCTGCACGCCGGTCTCCGGGTCGGGCACCCCGACGTGCACGTGCATGCCGTTGTTGCCGGGCCCGGGCACCAGCAGCCGGAACCGCTCGATCATCCGGTCGAAGCGGGGCTTGTCGACCACCGGGGGCACCGGTCCGTCCACCGGCCCGGTGCCGATGGCGAGCAGCCGTACGCCGGCTCGCTCGGCCGCGTCGGCGAGCGCGACGCGCAGGACGCCCAGGGAATGCCGGATCGAGGAGAGTTCCAGGCCGGGTGGGCTGCCGATCTCGATCTGGCTGGTCTGGAACTCCCGCTCCACCTGGCCGCGCAGCTCGGGCGGCACCTGCTCCATCACCAGGTCGACGGCGGGCACCGCGGTTCCGGTGTGCGGGTCGACGAGCAGGAACTCCTCCTCGACACCCACCGTGAGCAGATCCGTCCTCTCGACCGTCGCACTCGGGGCCTCCGCCACCTGGCCGGTCATCGTCACCACCGTCCGTTCGCGCCCGGCCGCGGTCCGTCCGCGCCGGTCGGCCGATGGTTACCCAGGGTGCCGGTGCCGGAAAACGCGGTCCCGCGTGTCGACGGCGTGTCGCCCGTCGCCTCGCACACCCGGCCGCGAGCGTGGTGCCCGTGTTCCGGCAGAGCGGCGGCCCCGGTCGCGCGTTCCGGTCGGCCGGCGTGACAGCGGGTTCTAGGCTGAGCGGCGTGCCGGGTGCGTGGGGGCTAGTGGTGGGGACGTGGGCGTACACGCTCACCCACCTGGTCCTGCTCGCCGACCGCCCGGCCGGGCTGCTCGCCGGGGCCGCGCTCACCGCCGTCGTGCTCCTCGCCGCCGTGCTCGCGCTGCACACGGCGGCCGGCGTCGGCGCCCCGCGGGCCGCCCGCGCCACCGCCCTGCGGGCCCGGGCCCGTCACCGCCGGGTGCCCCGGCAGGTCGACCCGGACGCCGCCGGTCGCCCCCGCCCCCGGGCGCCCGGGGCGCACCCCTCGGCCGCGTAGCGCCCGCCGCGCGGCCGATTCCGCCGTCACCCGAGGCCCGGCGACGTCTTCCGTCCCGTCGGGCCGCCACCCGGAATCGGACCGAGGGGTCAACCATGTTCGCCTTCGCACCACTGCACGACGCCGTCGGCGCCGCCGGCAGCGCGCTCTCCTGGCTCACCGGCCTGCTCGAACCGCTGGCCGGCGGCGCGGCCACGGCCGTCGCCGTCGTCGTCCTCACCGTCGCCGTCCGGCTGCTGATCTCGCCGTTGACCGTCGCGCAGGTCCGGGGGGAGCGGCGCCGCGCGGCGCTCGCCCCCGAGGTCCGCGACCTCCAGCGACGGTACGCGGACGACCCCGCCCGGTTGCAGAGCGAGCTGTTCGCGCTCTACCGGGCCAACGGCGCCAACCCGGTCGCCGGCTGCCTGCCGGTGCTGCTCCAGGCGCCGTTCCTGCTGGTGATGTACCGGCTCTTCGCCACCGCCGACGGCGGCACCGGGCTGCTCGACGAGCGGCTGGCCGGGGTGCCGCTGGGGCACCACCTCGGCGACGGGCTGGCCGGTGCCGTGCTGCCGCTGTTCGGCGTACTGCTGGCGGCCCTGCTCGCGCTGGCGTGGTCGACCTCCCGGCGGATCCGGCGGGCGGCGGCCGAGACCGGCACGGTGGCCGGCGCGCCGGCGCAGGGGCCGGGTGCCGCCGTGTTCGGCCGGTTGCTGCCGCTGCTGCCGTACGCGACGGTGCTGGTGGCGCTGGTGCTGCCGCTGGCCGCCGTGATCTACCTGGTCACCACGACCGCCTGGTCGGCGCTGGAGCAGGCGGTGCTGCGCCGTCCGCACCCCGCCCGGGCGGGCAGCGACCGGCGCTGACGGCCGCCGGACGGACGGCGCGGCCGGCCCGCGCCGTCCGTGAGCCCCGCGCGGGCGGCAGCGATCGGCGCTGACGGCCGCGCCCGGCCCGCGCCGTCCGTCGCCCCTGGACAGAAACAGTTAACAGTCCTAATAATAAGCGTCAATGTCGATGACGATTGATGTCGTCCGGGGCGTGGAGGATGCTGTGACACGGTCCAGATCTGTGGTGTTGTCGCTGGTCACGGCTTTGGTGGCGGCGGTCGGCGCGGTGTGGGTGGCGCTGCCGGCGTTCGCCGCCGGGGCGACCGCGAGCTTCGTCAAGACGTCCGACTGGGGCTCGGGCTGGGAGGGGAAGTACACGATCACCAACGGCGGCGGCAGCACGCTAACCGGCTGGACCGTCACCTTCGACCTGCCCGCGGGCACCACCGTCGGCTCGTACTGGGACGCGCTGCTGACCTCGTCCGGCCAGCGGCACACCTTCACCAACCGGTCCTGGAACGGCAGCATCGCCCCCGGCGCCTCCGTCTCGTTCGGCTTCCTGGGCAACGGGCCGGGCGCCCCGGCCAACTGCCAGCTCAACGGCGCGCCGTGCGGCGGCGGCACCGGCCCGACGACCCTCCCGCCCAGCACCGTCCCGCCCAGCACCGCGCCCCCGACGACCGCCCCGCCCACCACGCCGCCCCCGACCAGCCCGCCGCCGAACACCGGGCTGCCGCAGCACATCCTCACCGGATACTGGCACAACTTCGACAACCCGGCGGTCGAGCTGCGGCTGCGCGACGTGCCCGCCGAGTACGACGTGGTCGCGGTCGCCTTCGCCGAGGCCACCGCCACCCCCGGCGCCGTCACCTTCGCCGTCGACCCGGGGCTCTCCGCCGCCCTCGGCGGCTACCCGGACGCGGAGTTCGCCGCCGACGTACGCGCCCTCCAGTCCCGGGGCAAGAAGGTGATCATCTCGGTCGGCGGCGAGACGGGCCGGGTGGCGGTCAACGACGCCGCCTCCGCCGTGGCGTTCAGCGACAGCGTCCACGCGCTGATCCAGCGGTACGGCTTCGACGGGGTCGACATCGACCTGGAGAACGGGCTGAACCCGACCTACATGGCGCAGGCGCTGCGCTCGCTGCGGGCCAAGGTGGGCGCCGGCCTGATCATCGCGATGGCGCCGCAGACCATCGACATGCAGTCCCCGGGCAGCAGCTACTTCAAGCTCGCGCTCGACATCAAGGACATCCTCACCGTCGTGAACACCCAGTTCTACAACTCGGGTGCGATGCTCGGCTGCGACCGCAACGCCGCGTACGGCCAGGGGACCGTGAACTTCATCGTCGCGCTGGCCTGCATCCAGCTGGAGGCCGGGCTGCGACCCGACCAGGTCGGTCTCGGCCTGCCCGCCGGGCCGGGCGCGGCCGGCGGCGGCATCGTCGCGCCGAGCGTGGTGAACGCGGCGCTGGACTGCCTGGCGCGCGGCACCAACTGCGGCAGCTTCCGCCCCCCGCGCACCTATCCGGGCATCCGTGGCGCGATGACCTGGTCGGTCAACTGGGACGTCTCCAACGGCAACAACTTCGCCCGCACGGTGGCCCCCCACCTCGACACCCTTCCCTGACCTCCTGCCCCCTGCCCTCTTTCCTCCTGACCATCGCTCCGACTCCCCGACCTCCTGACCTCCTGACCTCGATTCCCTGCCTGCCCTCCTTCTGTCCTGGCCTCCTGCCCTCTGTCGTCCTGACCCTGACCCGCTGTACTCCTCACCCCCTGCCTCTCGCTCTGGCCCCCCAGCCTGGCTGGGGGCCTCCACCCCTCGCCCTCGCCTGCGATCTGCCCCGCTGCAGTTCCCGATCCCTCGCCCTGGCCCTGTCCTTCCTTCCGCTCTCCGGCGTCGCGGCCATGCTCCACCGCCTCGCGGTTCGAGATCTTGGCAAGAAAGTGCCCCTCCAGGGGCGCCATTTCCCACCAAGATCTCGGCGAGGGCGAGGGCGAGGGCGAGGGCGAGGGCGGTGGGTCAGCGGGTGGTGGCGTCGGCGCGCTCGCGGCGGCGGGCGGCGCGACGGCGGCTCTTCTTGACCGCCCACCAGGCGATCATCACGACGAAGACGGCGATGATGCCGTAGTCGAACCAGTTGCTGTATCGCTCGATCTGCTGCCAGCGCGAGCCGAGGGCGTAGCCCAGGCCGACGAAGAGGGCATTCCAGATGCCGCTGCCCAGCGTCGTGAACGCGACGAACTCGGGCAGCGGCATGCGGTTGGCCCCGGCCGGTACGGAGACCAGGCTGCGCACCACCGGGATCATCCGGCCGAAGAGCACCGCCCACCGGCCGTGCCGCTCGAACCAGCGGTCCGCCTTCTCCAGGTCGTCCCGGTCGACCAGCGGCAGCCGGTCGAGCCAGCGCTTGAGCCGGTCCTCGCCGGCGACCGCGCCCAGCCAGTAGAGGACGAGCGCCCCGGCCAGGGAGCCGGCGGTCGCGGCGAGCATGACCAGCAGCACGTTGAACCGGCCCTCGCCGGCCAGGTAGCCGGCCATCGCCAGGACGATCTCGCTCGGGATCGGCGGGATGATGCTCTCCAGGGCGACCAGCAGCGCCACGCCGAGCGCGCCCGCGGCGTCGATGACTCCCGCCACCCAGCCGGTCAGCCCGCCGAGCCGGGTCGGGTCGACGTTCTCGGCGAGTGCCATCGCGATCCTTTCGGCCGGGTCCGGGGGATCAGATTTCTCTACCCCGGGGCCCGCCGGTCACACCTGCCGGGTGAGCGGAGACACCCAGGCTCAGCCCTCCGGGGTGCGGCGCCACCCCGGCTCAGCCCTCGGGTGCAGCGCCGCCCCGGCTCAGCCCTCGGGTGCAGCGCCGCCCCGGCTCAGCCCTCGGGTGCAGCGCCGCCCCGGCTCAGCCCTCCGGGTGCAGCGCCGCCCCGGCTCAGTCCTCCGGGTGCAGTGCCGCGTCGGCCGGCCCCCGCCACCAGCCGGTGAACCGGATCCGCAGCCCGGCGCGGGTGGGGGAGCAGCAGTACGGCCCGGCCGTCGCCACCGCCTCCGGCGGCAGCGGGGCGAGCCGGACCAGCCGCCACGGCTCGTTTTCGGCTCGGGCCCGGACGGTCAGCGCGTCCCGGTCGCGGCTGACCCGGACGGTCACCTCCCGCCCGGTCCACTGCGGCACCGGCGCGACCGACCAGTCGGACACCTCGCGGGTGACCACGGCCCCGACCTGCGGCTGCCCGTCGCTGACCTCCACCCCTGCCTTGACCCAGTTTCGTTCGTCCACCCTGACCAGCACGCCCGCCTGGTCGAACTGCTCGCCGTAGTCGAGGTGGAAGGCCACCTCCACCGCCTCGCCGACGGGGAAGGGCGCGAGCAGCGCCGGGCCGTCGTCGTGCACGAAGCCGTACGAGGTGTGCCGCCACAGGTCGCTGCCCTCGGCCGGCTGCACCAGCAGCTCGCCCGCCGGCCCGCGCTCGACCCGCTCCGGCTCGTTGCACCACGCGCCCTCGGCCCAGTCGACCGTCCGCAGCTCGTCACCCATGCCGCTGACCGTACCGCCGGCGGTCCTCCGGCCGGCGTCCCCGGACCGACCACGGGCCCGGGCCCGGTCGAGCGGCGGCAAGCGCGCCGACGGCCGGGAGAGAGCCGGGCACGGCGGCGGCCGGGAGAGAGCCGGGCACGGCGGCGGTCGGGAGAGGGCCGGGTGCGGCGCCCGCCGGCCGGCGGGGGCGTGACGAGGGGCGGCGGCCGGCGGGTGTCGTCGTCAGGTGGTGGGCCAGGGCCGCCGCGGCGAGGAGCGTCAGGAGGCCGCAGACGCCCAGCCAGCCGAAGCGGGCGTACGCGGGGGCGCCCAGCCACGAGCCCAGGCTGCCCCCGAGGTAGGCGCAGGTCATGTAGGCGGTGTTGAGGCGGCTGCGGGCGTCCGGCCGCAGGGCGTAGATCCGCACCTGGTTGGCGACCATGCCGGACTGCATGCCGACGTCGAGCAGCAGCGTGCCCAGCACCAGGGCAGCCAGGCCCCCGACTCCGCCGAGCCCGCCGAAGGCGAGGACGCCGGCCGAGGCGATGACGCCGAGCAGGCAGATCCGGTTGACCGCGTCGGACCCCCGGCGGTCCACCTGCCGTCCCGCCACCGGGGTGCAGAGCATGGTCGCCGCGTTGACCAGGGCGAGCAATCCGACCGCCGGGGCGCCGAGGCCGTACGCCGGCCCGGTCAGCAGCAGCGCGACGGTGGTCCAGACCGCCGAGAAGCCGGCGAAGACCGTCGCCTGGTAGAGGCAGGAGCGGCGCAGGTCGGGCTCGGTGCGGAGCAGGCGCAGCGACTCGGCCAGCAGGGCCGGGTACCGGTGCCCGGACGGCGGCCGGGTCGCCGGCAGTACGCGGGCCAACGCCACCGCGACGAGCAGGACGGACACCGCCGCCGTCAGGTACGGGGCCCGCCACCCCCACCACTCGCTGATGGTCCCCGCGACGGTGCGGGACAGCAGCATGCCGCCGATCGAGCCGCTCAGCAGCGTGCCGCTGACCATGCCGCGCCTGTCGTCGGCGGTCAGGTTGGCCGCCATCGGGCCGATGACGGGCGCGACCACGGTCGTGACCCCGACGAGGGCGCTCGCGCCGACCAGCGGCGCGAGGGTGGGGGCGGCGCACGCCGCGAGCAGGGCCGCTCCGGTGATGCCGAGCAGGGTGAGGATCAGCGGCCGGTGCCGGATCCGGTCGCCGAGCGGCACCAGCAGGAAGATCCCGGCGGCGTAGCCGAACTGTGCCGCGGTCACCACCTGGGCGGCCGAGGCGGGGCTGACGTCCAGGCCGGCGGCGACCAGCGGGCTGGTCGTCTGCGGGAAGTAGACGTTTCCGACGGCGACCCCGCAGGTGAGGGTGAGCAGCAACAGCAGCCGGCGGTTCATGGGGGGACCGGGCGTGCGACCGTCGGCCAGGTCAGTCCACCGGTCCGCCGGCCACGTAGATGACCTGGCCGGAGACGAACCCCGACCCGGGGCTGACGAGGAACGACGCGACGTGCCCGATGTCCTCGGGCTGGCCGACCCGGCCGACGGGGATCGTCTCCGCCACGATCCGCTGGTGCTCCTCGAAGCTGCGGTTGCGGCGCCGCGCCGCGATCCGCGTCATCTCGCTGACCACGAAGCCCGGGCCGATGGCGTTGGCGGTCACGCCGTGCCGGCCGAGCCGCAGGGCGAGCGACTTGGTGAAGCCGATCAGGCCGGCCTTGGCGGCGGCGTAGTCGACCCGGCCGGAGTCGCCGAGCGCGGAGATGCTCGACATGTTGACGATCCGCCCCCAGCCGGCCTCGATCATGTACGGGACCACGGCCCGGGTGAGGAAGAACGCCCCCCGCAGGCTGACGCCCGTGACCGCGTCCCACTGCTCGGTGCTCGTCTCCTCGACGCCGGCGTTGGGGCCGCCGATGCCGGCGTTGTTGACCAGCACCGTCGGCGGCCCCAGCTCGGCGGCGATCCGGGCGACGGCGGCGCCCACGGCGGCCTCGTCGTTCACGTCGGCGGCGTAGGCCGCGGCCGTGCCACCGGCGCCGGTGATGGCCTCCACGGTGCCGGCGCAGTCCGCCTCGTCGAGGTCGACCACGGCGACCCGGAATCCGTCGCGGGCCAGCCGGGTGGCGACGCCCGCGCCGATGCCGCGTGCCGCTCCGGTCACGATCGCGGTGCGCTGCGGGTCGGCCTGGTCGGTGATGTTCGGAAGTGTCATGCCGACAGTCCACGGCAGGGGCCCGAGACGGCCAACCGATGTAGCGTATCGCTTAATGATCAGCTTTGAGCTCGGCGTCGAGGACCTCGCCGACACCCGCTTCGCGATCTCGCCGATCCACGAGGCCGCGCTCAGCCTCCGGGTGCTCCGCGAGCCCGGCCTGTACGCGCTGCACCTGCCCTGGCGCAGGTCGGTCCTCGGGCGGCTCGACCCGGCCGACGTGAAGCTGTTGACCTCGCTGGTCGGGCCGGACCGGGCCGTCCCCGACTTCCTCACCCGCCGGCCGACCGAGTTCGCCGCCAGCTTCGAGCAGGAACTGGCCGCCGTGCGCCGGACGCCCGCCGACATCGTCCGCCGCGACCTGTGCGCCGCGTACCCGCGCGGCCGGCTGCCGGCGGTCCTCCGCGACGCCACCGCGACGGACGCCGCCCCCGTCCTGGCCCTCCGCGACACCATCTGCGACCGCCTCCAGCGCTACTGGGACGTCGCGATCAGGCCGAGCTGGCCGCAGATGCGGCTCGTGCTGGAGGCCGACATGACCTACCGGGCCCGGCAACTGGCCCTGGGGGGCGCGCGGCTGCTCTTCGCCGACATGCACCCGAACCTGCGCTGGCAGGACGGGGTCCTGCACATCGACAGGATGATCGGCCGGCACCGGGTCGTCGCGGCCGGCCGGGGGCTGCTGCTGGTGCCGTCCGTCTTCTCGCACAAGCCCGCCCCGCCGGTCAGCCCGCACGAGCCGCCCCTGCTGGCGTACCCCTGCCGGGGTGTGGCGACGCTGTGGGAGGCGCCGCCGGCCGCCGACGCGACCGCGCTCACGTCGCTGCTCGGCGCGCCCAGGGCGCGACTGCTCCACCTCCTCGCCGAGCCGCTGCCCACCGTGGAGATCGCCCGCCGGCTGACGGTGACGCCCAGCGCCGTCTCCCAGCACCTACGGGTCCTGCACGCGGCGGGGCTGCTCAGCCGCGCCCGCGACGGCCGGCACGTCCTCTACCGACGCAGCCCGCTCGGCGACCGCCTGGTCGGCCAGCCGGGCGACCAGTGACGACGCCGGCCGACGGGTCCGCGCCGGCGGCGGAGCCGGGGCGCCGGCGCGGGCTCCCGCCGGGCGCGCGGAGCGGGCGGCGGTGTTTGCCGGCGGCCGGAACCGGAGACATAAGGCCGGCATGGCTGACAGGTGGTATTCGGAGGCGGTCGTCTACTGCCTCGACATCGACACGTACGCGGACTCCGACGGCGACGGCGTCGGCGACATCCGGGGCCTGATCGGCCGACTCGACTATCTCGCCCGGCTGGGCGTGACCTGCCTCTGGCTGCACCCCATCCACCCGTCGCCCAACCGCGACGACGGCTACGACGCCACCGACTTCTACAACGTCGACCCCCGCTTCGGCACCCTCGGCGACTTCGCGGAGCTGCTGCACCAGGCGCAGAACCGGGGCATCCGGGTGATCATCGACCTGGTCGTGAACCACACCTCGGACGAGCACCCGTGGTTCCAGTCCGCCCGGTCGTCGCCGGACTCGCCCTACCGCGACTGGTACGTCTGGTCCGACCACGAGCCGAGCGACCGGCACCAGGGCATGGTCTTCCCGGGCGAGCAGCACGAGACGTGGAGCTACGACCGGACGGCGAAGGCCTGGTACTACCACCGGTTCTACAAGTTCCAGCCGGACCTCAACTTCGCGAACCCGAGGGTGCGCGAGGAGATCAAGAAGATCGTCTCGTTCTGGCTCCAGCTCGGCGTCTCCGGCTTCCGGATGGACGCGGTGCCGTTCATCATCGAGCTGACCGAGCCGGGCAACCCGAACTCGCCGAAGGACTTCGAGTTCCTCACCGAGCTGCGCCAGCACGTGCAGTGGCGCCGGGGCGACGCCGTCCTGCTCGCCGAGGCCAACGTCGAGCCCGACCAGCTGCCGACCTTCTTCGCCGACAGCGGCGGCTCGGGCAACCGGCTGCACATGCTCTTCGACTTCATGCTCAACGGTCGGCTGATGCTGGCCCTGGCCCGGCAGGACCCGGAGCCGATCATCGAGGCGCTGCGCGACACCCCGGCGCTGCCCGAGGGCGGGCAGTGGGCCACCTTCCTGCGCAACCACGACGAGATCGACCTGTCCCGGCTCACCGCCGAGCAGCGCAACCAGGTGTACGCGGAGTTCGGCCCCGACGAGAACATGCGCATCTACGACCGGGGCATCCGTCGCCGGCTCGCCCCGATGCTCGGCAACGACCGCCGCCGCATCGAGCTGGCGTACGCGCTGCAGTTCTCGCTGCGCGGCACGCCGGTGCTGCGCTACGGCGAGGAGATCGGCATGGGGGAGGACCTGTCGCTGCCCGGCCGGGAGGCGATCCGCACCCCGATGCAGTGGTCGTACCAGCCGAACGCCGGCTTCTCCACGGCCGACCCGGAGAAGCTGGTCCGCCCGGTCATCGACAAGGGTGACTTCAGCTACGAGAAGGTCAATGTGACCGCCCAGCGCAGCGACCCGAAGTCGCTGCTCGCCTGGTTCGAGCGGATGATCCGTACGCTGCGCGAGGCCCCCGAGGTGGGCTCCGGCTCGACCACGCACATCGACGTGACCATGCCGCCGGGCGTGCTGGCGCACCGGGCCGACGGGCCGACGGGCACGATGGTCTTCCTGCACAACCTCGGCACCGACGACGCCGAGGTGGACCTCGGCATGCTGGAGCCGGAGGCCGACCTGCCCATCGACGTGCTCGCCGACCGCAACTACGGCGACGTCGGCAAGCTGGACCGCCTCAAGGTCGCCGGCTACGGCTACCGGTGGATCCGCCTCTGCCGGGGCCGCGGCCTCTGACCGGCCGCCACCCCGCCGAAGGTCGCCCCGCCGAAAGGCCGGCCACCCCGCCGAAGGCCGGCCACCCCGCCGAAGGCCGGCCGCCACACCGGAGGCCGGCCACCCCACCAGAGTTCGGCCCCCACACCGAAGGCCGCCACACGCTGAAGGCCGGTCGCCCCGCTCCGGCGGGGCGGCCGGTCACTCCCGCCAGCCGGCCAGTTCCACCCCCTTGGCGAGCTCGACCCGGAAGCCCATGGTGATCTCGCCGTCCTCGCCGGGCCCGAGCCGCAGCCGCCAGGTCAGCTCGCCCAGCTCCGTGCGCTCGGCCGGGGGCGGCACGAGGGTGGACTCCCGCACGACCACCGCCTCGTCGCGCGAGACCGGAAGCTGGTCGCGCACCTCCACCGTCGCCGGTCGGGGCGTGTGGTTGGCGACGGTGATCCGGTACTCCACGTCGCGCCGCCGGGTCGAGCCGAGGGTGGCGCGGGTGTCGGCGCGCCGGCTGAGCGTGCGCTCCACGCGGACCCGGTCGTCCACGCCGAGGGCCAGCTCGGTCTCCTCGCCGGGCGCCCACGTCTTCAGCCGGGTGGCCGCGACGAAGTCGGCGCCGTGGAAGACCGCCGCCGGGCCGGGGAGCAGCGTGTGCGCCGAGGTGTTGCGGACGGTCGCCCGCAGGTGCGCCTCGGCCGCGCGGACCGGCGCGGTCACGTGGTCCAGCCGGGCCGGCAGCTCCAGCACGGCGATGGTGGCGCGGTGGGCGCTGCCGTCCGCCGGCACCGCGACCGGGCGGGCCGGCCGGTAGGTGGCCGCGGTGACGCCCTGCTCGACCGTGGCGGCGCTCTCGCGCACCCTGGGGCGCGGCGCGCCGGACCGGGCCACCGCGCCGGCGGGTGCGGCGCCGGGGGCCGGGGGCGCCGACATCGCGCCGAAGCCCGCCGCCGCCACCGGCATCGGCGGCGGCACCGGCCGGACCCGGTCCAGATACCAGGGCGTCAGCTCGGGTACGCCGGTGGCCGTCGCCGGACGGGCCGTCGAGAGTTCGAGCGGGCACTCCGGCCAGTCCTCGCCGGTGTCCTGGCTGACCAGGCCGAACCAGGTGACGGTCACGGTGTCGTCGACGAGCCGCACGTCGTAGGAGGGTTGCCAGCGGGCCCCGTCGACCAGGTAGCTCAGCTCCAGGTCAAGCTCGGCGTCGTCGGCGTCCACCGACACCGTCACCTCGGCGACCAGCCGGTCCGCCTCCCGCTTGCCGCTCGCGGCCGCCAGCTCCCGCTCGACGGCAGCCCGCTCCTCGGTCAGGTCGGTGCGCCGCCGGGCCAGCCCGCGCCGGCGGCGCTGGGAGTCGGCGAGCTGGCCGGCCACCGAGTCGGCGAAGGCGGCCACGTCGGTCGGGGCGGCGTCGCCGCAGGCCAGCGCGCGGGCGTACGTGCCGCCGGCCCGGTCGGCCAGCCGGGCGAGGAACTGCCCCCGCTGCGTCTCGACCTCGTCGGCGTCGTCGACCTCGGCCAGCTCGTCGGCCAGCTCCCGGCTGCGCTGCTCCAGCGCGCGGACCTGCCCGTCGGCGCTGCGGGCCCGCCGCGACGTCGTGACGTCCACGCCGAGCACGGTGGCCGCGCCCCGGCCGCCGACCCGCAGCGAGTCCCGCCGCACGCCCAGCGGCAACGGCGCGACGCGTACCCGATGCTCGCCGGCGGTCAGCCGGATGCTGCCCCGGCGGGTGACCCGGGCCCGGTCCGGATAGACGGTGACGCCGACGACGGGTGCTTCGATCTCCACTGCCTCCACGGCGGCGAGAGTAGCCGGGCGGCGCTCGCGACCCGGCCGGCCGCGGCGGGGACCGGCGTCCCGCGGCGGGCCGAGGCGGCGTACGCCTGGGTTAAGCTCCTGGCCATCGAGCGCAGGTTACCGGGAGGTAGGCATGTCGGAGCAGCAGCGGGTCGCCATCGTCACGGGCGCGGCGCGGGGGATCGGGGCGGCCACGGCCCGGCGGCTGGCGGCCGACGGCCTCGCCGTCGCGGTGGTCGACATCGACGAGTCGGCGACGAAGGAGACGGTGGACGCCATCGCCGCCGCCGGTGGCCGGGCGCTCGGCGTCGGCGCGGACGTCTCCGACCGGGCCCAGGTCGAGGCGGCCGTCGAGCGGGTCGCCGCCGGGCTGGGCGCGCCGACCGTGCTGGTCAACAACGCCGGCGTGCTCCGCGACAACCTGCTGTTCAAGATGGCCGACGCCGACTGGGACACGGTCATGGGCGTGCACCTGCGCGGGGCGTTCCTGTTCAGCCAGGCGGCCCAGAAGCACATGGTCGAGCAGAAGTGGGGCCGGATCGTCAACCTCTCCAGCACCTCCGCGCTCGGCAACCGGGGCCAGGCGAACTACTCCGCGGCGAAGGCCGGCCTCCAGGGCTTCACCAAGACGCTCGCCATCGAGCTGGGCCCGTTCGGGGTGACCGTCAACGCGGTCGCGCCCGGCTTCATCGTCACGGACATGACCGCCGCCACCGCCGCCCGGATGAAGGTCGACTTCGACGACCTCCAGAAGCACGCCGCGGCGGAGATCCCGGTCCGCCGTCCCGGCCGGCCGGAGGACGTCGCGCACACGATCTCGTTCCTGGCCAGCGAGGGCGCGTCGTTCGTCTCCGGCCAGGTCATCTACGTCGCCGGCGGCCCGAAGGACTGACCCCGTCCACGCCGCGGAATGCGCCCGGTGCGGCCGGTGAACCCGGCCCGCCGGGCGCCCCGACGCCGGGCCGCGGCGGCGGGCGGCGGGTCAGTCGCGGGCGGCGCGGGTGCGCCAGAGCCAGAGCAGGCCGAGCACCGGCAGGACCAGCGGGATGTAGCCGTAGCCGCTGCCGAAGCCCGACCAGACCGTCTCGTCGGGGAAGAGTTCCGGGTCGGCCAGGCTGAGGATCCCGACGCCGAGCACCCCGACCAGCTCCACCGTGCAGCACGCCAGCGCGACGCGCCGGCCGGCGTCGCCCGCGCGCGCCAGCCCGACCGCCGCGACGATGTAGATGGCGGCGGCGAGCGCCGAGAGCAGGTACGCCACCGGGGCCTCGTCGAACTTCGTGGCGATCTGGAGGCCGGCGCGGCTGGTGGCGGCGATCGCGAAGAGCAGGTAGACCGCGATCAGCAGCCGCCCCGGGCCGGCGTTGGTCCGCTTCCGCTCCGGGGCCCGCACCTCAGCCACCGAGCACCTCCCACGTCTGCTGGAGCCGTACGACGACCACCGGGGTGACCAGGCAGACCGCGCAGACGATGGCCGAGCCCCAGCGGGTCGGCTCCATCCGCGCCAGCACCCACGCCAGCGGCGGCAGGCAGACCAGCGTCGCCAGGTAGCCGAAGAAGGCGCCCGGCTCGTCGGGGCGCTCACCGCCGCCGAGGGCGACCCCCGCCAGCACCGCCAGCGCCAGCAGCGCCGCCTCCAGCAGGGCCAGGCCGGCGTACTGCGCCCGGTCCGGGGCGCGGTGCCGCAGCGTCGCCACCAGCGCCCAGGCCGCGACGAGGAGCGAGAGCACGATCGAGGCGGTCGCGAGGAGCCCGTCCACCGGCGAGCCGGCCGAGGCTGCGCTGGTCATCGGGGCCATCCGGGGCGCGGTTCGGTCACCGGCACAGCCTACTAACCCGCGTAGTACACCCCGCGACCCGCCGCCCTCGCGGTCCCGCCGCCGACCCCTATCGACCCCTATTTATGGGTAAGCGGGCGGTCGCGGAGCGTTATCCTCTGGAGATCGTCGCCCCGACCTCCGATGGCACGTTCGTCCGACGGAGAGGATCGCCATGCCGCTGCCCACCACCCGTCCGGCGTTGAGTGTGGTGATGCCGACCTACCAGGATCCGCAGTGCCTCGCGCTGACCCTCCGGGCGTTGACCCGCCAGACGCTGCCGCCCGAACGCTTCGAGGTGATCGTGGTCCGGGACGGCGGCTCGTCCGACGGCTACGCCGAGGCCCTCGCCGAGGGCGCCGGTCTCCGCCTGCGCGTGGTGGAACTCGCCGGGCGCAAGGGCCGCTCCGCCGCCCGGAACGCGGGGGCCCGGTGTGCCTCGGCGCCCCTGCTGGTCTTCCTCGACGCCGACTCGTGGGCCGTCCCCGACCTGCTGGAGCGGCACCTGACGTGGCACGGCACGCCCGGCAACGCGGCGGTGCTGATCGGCCGGCGGGACGAGATCGGCCTCGCGGACCTGCCCGCCGTGCTGGCCGGCGAGTCGGACGGGATCGCGCGGGCCTTCCCGCACGGTGGCGACCTGCGGTTCGGTACGGGGCTTCCGACCGACGACAGCGACTGGCTGCGGGCCGGCTGGGTGGTCGCCTACACGCACAACATCTCGCTGCCCAGCGAGGTCTTCGCCCGGGTCGGCGGCTACCGCGAGGCGTTCGGCCTGAGCTACGGCGTGGAGGACGTCGAGCTGTTCTACCGCGTGGACCGCAGCCTGCCGGACGGCGTCAACTTCGGGTACGACGACGACGCCCGGGTCGTCCACCTGCCGCACCACAAGAACATCACCCGCAACTGGATGGAGATGAAGGCCAACTTCCAGCAGGCGGCCAGGATGTATCCCTGCCTCGAGTGGGAGTTCCTCACCGCGGTCATGGGATACGAGGCGATCCGGCGGATGCTGCACTACCGGGCGCTCATCGAGGAGTGCGTCCAGCGCTCCGCCTGCGCCATCGGGCCCGCCGTCGCGCGCCTCGCCGGCCGGCTGCGGGGGCCCCGGGTGCTCTGGATCGGCACCGGCCGCGCCGAGGCGGGGCTGCCCGCCGCGGCGCTCACCTACGACTACGCCGCGCCCACCGGGCCGACCAACCTCCACCTGCTCGGCGTCGCGCCGCCCATGCCGCCCGGCAGCCTGGACGCCGTGGTCAGCGTCGACTTCTGGCGGTACCTGCTGTGGCCGGAACTCTGCCAGTTCATCTCGGCCTCGCTGGCGCTGGCCGGCGAGGTGCACCTGGTCGCCACCGCCGACGCCACGCCGGGGATGTGCGCCGCCGACCCGGGGACGCTTGACTACCTGCGCCAGGCGCAGGCCGCCGAGTACGCGGCCGAACTGCGCGAGGTCGAGGGGCTCGGCCACGTGTTGACCCTGCGGTCCCGCCAGCCCGTGGCCGGCGCCGCGCGCCGGGTGCCCGCCCGGCCCGCCGCCCGGCGACCCGCGGCGCTGGCGCCCGGGGGCACCCCGACGCCGGGGTAGCGGATCGAGGACGCAGCGAGGCCCGCCGAGGGAGTCGGGCCCGTACCGCCACGCCCGGATTCCGCCGCCGCCAGAGACGGAAAGGCGAACATCATGCGCGTACTGCTGTCGACCCTCGGGTCGCGCGGCGACGTCCAACCACTGGTGGCGCTGGCGTCGCGGCTGAAGGCCCTCGGCCTGCAGGTCCGCCTCTGCGCCCCGCCGGACTTCGCCCGCTGGGTGGCCACCTTCAGGATTCCCTTCGTGCCCGTCGGCCCGCCCTGGCGCAGGTCGGCGGCGCCCACGGCGCGGGCTGCCGCACCCCGCCCCTCGCCGGCCCGGCTGCGTCAGTTCGCCGAGTCCTCCATCGCCGTACAGTTCGAGGTGCTGTCGGGGGCGGCCCGGGACTGCGACGTCCTCGTCGCGTCGACCGGCCTCCAGATCGCCGCCCGCACCGTCGCGGAGAAGCGTGGCATCCCGTACGTCTACGCGGCGCTCTGCCCGGCGGCCCTTCCCTCGCCGCACCACCCGCCGCCGCCCCTGCCGCTCCTCGGGGCGGCGCCCGCGCCCGCGTCGGCCGACAACGGCGAACTGTGGGCCGCCAACCTGCGGCACGTCAACGACACCTTCGCGGCGCCGCTCAACGCGCTCCGGGCGGCGGTGGGACTGGTCCCGGTCGACGACGTCAGCGACCACATCCACGGCGACCAGCCGTGGCTGGCCACCGACCCGACGCTGGCGCCCTGGCCGGAGCCCGCCGACCCGGCCGTCTACCAACCGGGCGCCTGGCTGCTGCCGGACGAGCGGGCCCTACCCGCCGAGCTGACGGCCTTCCTGGGGGCCGGCGGGCCGTGCGTCTACCTCGGATTCGGCAGCGTCTCCGCGCCACCGGGTCTGCTGGAGACGGCGCTGCGGGCGGTGCGCGCGGTCGGCTGCCGGCTGGTCGTCTCCCGGGGCTGGGCACCCCTGTCGCCGGTCGACCGGGCGCCCGACTGCGTCGTCGTCGGCGAGGTCAACCAGCAGGCGCTGTTCAGGTTGGTGGCCGCGGTGGTGCACCACGGCGGCTCGGGCACCACGACCACGGCCGCGCGGGCCGGGACGCCGCAGGTCGTCATACCGCAGGTCTACGACCAGCACTACTTCGCGCAACGCGTCTCCGCACTCGCCATCGGCCGCGCGCACCCGGAGGCCGTGCCCACCGTGGAGTCGCTGACCGCCGCCCTCGGCGCCGTGCTGCGGCCCGAGGTGGCCGCCCGCGCCCGCGCGTTCGCCGCCGTCGTCCGTACGGACGGAGCGCAGGCCGCCGCGCGACGGTTGGTCGCCGCTCTCGGGGCCTGAACACCCTGCCCCCGGGGCGCACCGGGCGGGGCGCTGCGGTGGGGAAAGGCACCTCGACGGGCCCTCGCGGGTACCGTGGTGGGACGACGACGGTGGAGGTTTCTGGTGGTGCGGTTCGGGTTGTTCGGCACCGGGCACTGGGCGGCGCAGACGCACGGCGCGGCGCTGCACGCGCACCCGGGAGCGACGCTCGCGGGGGTCTGGGGCCGCGACCCACGCAAGGCCGCCAGCCTGGCCGACCACTACGGAGTGCCCGCGTTCACCGAGGTCGAGGCGCTGCTCGACGCCTGCGACGCGGTCGCGGTGGCCCTCCCGCCGGACGTCCAGGCCGACATCGCGGTCCGCGCCGCCGCCGCCGGCCGGCACCTGCTGCTGGACAAGCCGCTCGCGTTGAGCGTCGCCGACGCCGACCGGGTGGTCGACGCCGCGCAGGCGGCCGGCGTCGCCTCGGTGGTCTTCTTCACCGGGCGCTACCAGCCGGACATCGCCGGCTTCCTGGCGTCGACCGCCGCCGTCGGCGGGTGGCACACCGCCAAGGCGGTCCGGTTCGGCTCGATCTTCCAGCCCGGCAGCCCGTACGGCGCCTCGCCGTGGCGGCGCAGGCACGGCGCGCTCTGGGACATCGGCCCGCACGCGCTGTCGCTCGTCCTGCCGGTGCTCGGCCGGGTCACCCGGGTCGCCGCCATGGACGGCCCGCGCGGCCTCGTCCACCTGCTGCTCACCCACGACGGGGGCGCGACGAGCACCGTCTCGCTGACCCTGGACGCCCCGCCGGAGGCGGTCACCCGGGAGTTCGTCTTCTACGGCGAGAACGGCGTCGAGACCGTCCCCGCCGGCGAGGGCGACTCGGTCACCGCGCTGGGGGTGGCGATCGACCAGCTGCTGGCGGAGATCGCGTCGGGCACCCGGGACCACCGCTGCGACGTGCGCTTCGGCCGCGAGGTCGTCGCGGTGCTCGCCGCCGCCGAGACCGCCCGCGCCGAGGGCCGCACCGTCGACGTGGCGGGCTGACCGGGCGAGCCGTCGCCGCCCGGGCGACAGCAGCTGCCCACTCGGCAACGGGTCGGAGCGGGCCGGCGGGCCGGGCGGAAGCCGGTCGGGGCCCGGCGGTCGGTGCGGAAGTCGGCCGGTGGCGGGTCCGTCGGGGGCGGGCCGGCGGGCCGGGCGGAAGTGGGTCGGGCATGACCGGCCGCGGGTGGGTCCGGCGGGTGGGGCGGAAATCGGTCGCCGGGCGGGACCGGCGGGGCTAGGCTCGCCCGCATGCCCACGCACGCTCTGATCAAGGGGGTCGGCGCGCCGGCCGCCCTCGGGTCGCTGTTGGCGGCCCGCCTGCGAGTCCGGCGTCCGGCCCTGGCCGGCGCGACCCGCGACTGATCCCGCACCGCACGCACGGCACCCCCCGTCCGGTCCTGTCCGGGCGCCGGGCGCCGTCCCACCGTCGCCCCGGGTAACTCCCCGGAGGTGAGCGCCGCCGTCGGCGCCACCCCGGCCGCCCGCGCGACGCCGGGTGCCGCCCCGACCTCCGGGTCGGCGGTGGCGTGCCGCCGTGCGCCCGCCGATCCGACGTTCCGCGCCACGCACAGGGCCGTCCGAGTCCACCGTTTCCTCGGACAGGCCCGCACTTCCGGCTGCCTGTCCGCCCCGTCGCCGCCCGGCGACAGACAGGACGATGACCCGTGGCGCCCCGCCGTACCCGTGCGACCGAACGCGACCGCTCCCGGCGCGTGCTCTCCCAGAACTTCCTCGTCGACCCGGCCGCGATCGCCCGGCTGGTCCACGCCGCCCGCCCCGGACCCGACCGGCTCCTGCTGGAGGTGGGGGCCGGCCTGGGCCAGCTCACCCGGCCGCTCGCCGACCGGTGCCGACAGCTCGTGGCGTACGAGGTGGATCCCGCCGCCGGCGCGGAGCTGGCCCGGGTCTGCGCCGCCCGGCCGAACGTGACCCACCGGCAGGCCGACTTCCTGACCGCGACGCCGCCGGCCGAGGCGTTCGACGTGGTCGGCAACATCCCCTGGTCGCTCACCGCCGCGGTGGTCCGGTGGTGCCTGGCCGCCCCGGAACTGGGGGCGGCGACCCTGCTCACCCAGCTGGAGTACGCCCGCCGGCGCAGCGGCGACTACGGACGGTGGACCCGGCTCACCGTGCTGACCTGGCCGGAGTACGGCTGGCGGCTCGCCGGTCGGGTGCCCCGTACCGCGTTCCGCCCGGCGCCGAGGGTGGACGCCGGCATCCTGCGCGTCGAGCGGCGGCCGGAGCCGCTGCTGCCCGGGTCGGCGCTGCCGGCGTACCGTCGGATGGTGGAGATCGGCTTCGACGGGGTCGGCGGCTCGCTCGCGGCCTCGCTGGGCCGGCACCACCCCCGGGCGCGGCTGTCGGCGGCGCTGCGGGCGACGCGGCTCGACCCGGCCACGCCGGTCGGGCACGTCTGGCCGGAGCAGTGGCTGGTGCTGTTCCGGCTGCTGTACGCCCGCTAGGGCGCCGCCGGACCGGGCGGACCCGCCCGTCAGGCCAGCGTGTTCAGGGCGTCGCCGAGCTCGGCGGGGGAGTCGAACTCCTCCGCCGGCAGGGACCGGAGCGTCTGGAGCGTCTCCGTGCCGACCCCGTTCTCCTGGCCCCAGCGGATCAGGTCCTCCCGGGAGACCGGGTAGTCGAGCCCGGCCAGGTACTCCTGCAACTGCGCGCCGGTGACGGTCATGCCGGCGGGCTACCCGCTCAACCCGCCGGCACACCGCCCGACCCCGCCCCTGGTTCGCCCCGCGCGGGGTCGCGTCTTCCCGCGCGGGGTCGCGTCTCCTCGCGCGGGGTCGTACCCGTGTCACGGCGGTTTGCCCGGCGACACGCCGGGTAGCCGCCCGGCATGCTGGTTCAGCGGCTCGGCGCGCCGAGCGACTTCGACCCGTTGCTGGAGCGCGTCCGGGACGCCCGGATCGTGATGATCGGCGAGGCGACGCACGGCAGCTACGACTACTACCGGCTGCGCGAGCAACTCACCCGCCGGCTGATCGCCGAGTGCGGCTTCTCCTTCGTCGCGGTCGAGGGTGACTGGCCGGACTGCGACCGGGTGCACCGTTCGGTGACCGGGGCGCCGGGCGGGGCGGTCGAGCCGCGCGCCGCGCTGGAGCGCTTCGAGCGCTGGCCGACGTGGATGTGGGCGAACGCCGAGGTGGCCCGGTTCTGCAGTTGGCTGCGGGCGTGGAACGTCGAGCGGCAGGCGGGGGCCCGGGCGGGCTTCCACGGCCTGGACGTCTACAGCCTCTGGGAGTCCATGCAGGCGATCTTCGACTACCTCGGCGAGGAGGACCCGGCGTCGCTGGAGGCGGCGCAGGACGCGTACCGCTGTTTCGAGCCGTACGGCAAGCGCGTCGAGGAGTACGGCATGGCCAGCCGGTTCGTCTCCGCCCGGTGTGAGGAGGAGGTCGTGCGGCTGCTGGCGCGTACCCGCGAACAGGCCGCCGTGGACGGCCCGGACAGCTTCTCGGCCTGGCAGAACGCGGAGGTGGTGGCCGGCGCGGAGCGCTACTACCGGGCCATGGTGCGCGGCGGGCCGGAGTCGTGGAACGTCCGGGACACCCACATGGCGGACACGCTGGACCGGCTGCTCGAACGGTACGGGCCCGACGCGCGCGGGATCGTCTGGGCGCACAACACCCACGTCGGGGACGCCCGGGCCACCGACATGGCCGCCGACGGGATGGTCAACATCGGTCAGCTCGCCCGCGAACGGCACGGCCCGGACGAGGTGGTGCTGGTCGGCTTCGGCAGCTACCGGGGCACGGTGATCGCCGCGCCGCGCTGGGGCTCGCCGGCCGAGGCGATGGTGGTGCCGCCGGCCCGGCCCGGCTCGGTGGAACACCGCCTGCACGAGCTGATGCCGGACCGGGCGGTACTCGTCTTCGGCGGCCCCGACCAGCCGGGCTGGGTCACCGGCACCGCCGACCACCGGGCGATCGGGGTGGTCTACGACCCGTCCTTCGAGTCGTGGGGCAACTACGTGCCGACCCGGCTGGGGGAGCGCTACGACGCCTTCGTCTGGTGCGACGAGACCACCGCCCTGCACCCGCTGCCGGCCCTGAGCAGCCCGGGCGAGATGGAGACCTACCCGGCGGGCGTCTGATCCCCCGGCGTGCCCGGTGTCGGCGTGCCCGGAGCCGGCGTGCCCGGAGCCGGTGTGCCCGGAGCGGGCGTGTCAGGAGCCGGTGTGTCGGGAGCCGGTGTGTCCGGGGCCGGTGTGTCCGGAGCCGGCGTGCCCCGGGCCGGCGTCTCCGGAGCCGGTGTGGCGCGCAGGACGCCGGCCCGGGCGGCGGCCAGCGCGGCGTCGGCGGCCCGCTCGGCGACCGCCGCGTCGATCGGCTCCCCGCTGACGAACAGCCGGTAGTAGAGCGGGGCGACGGCCACCCGGACCACCTCGGCGGGGTCGGTGTCGGCGGGCACCTCGCCCCGGCGCACCGCCCGGCGCACCAGCGGCGCGGCCTGCTCGTGCCGGGCGGTGAAGAAGGCGTGCAGCGCGCGGGCGGCGGCCGGGTCCTGCACCGCCGCCGAGACGAAGGCGGTGGCGACCGGCCCGCTCTCCGGGTCGGTGAAGCCGGTCAGTACCTCCCGGGTCAGCGCCCGCAGGTCGCCGGCGAGGTCCCCGGTGTCCGGGACGGGCCACGGCTCGCCGCTGGCCAGCTCCAGGGCGTCGGCGATCAGCCCCTCGACGCTGCCCCAGCGCCGGTAGACGGTGGTCTTGTGCACGCCGGAGCGGTCGGCGACCGCCTCGACGGTCAGCCCTTGGTAGCCCCTCTCCGCCAGCTCCGCCAGGGTGGCCGCGCGGACGGCGGCGCGGACCCGGGCGGCGCGACCGCCGGGCCGGGTGGCGCGGTCAGGAGTGGTGGCGCGGTCGGAAGGGGTGGCGCGGTCGGAAGGGGTGGCGCGGTCGGGAGACAAAGGCAACTCCAGTTGCGTTATGGCGGAACGGCAGGCATCATCAGGAGCCTATCGCAACTCCGGTTGCGTTTAGGTGGGCGCGCGCCGCCCGACGAGAGGAGCCGCATGACCGCTGTCCCTGACCCGACGACCCGTCACCCGCTGCCCGGCTTCGACCGGGTCGCCTTCCTCAAGCCCGTGGTCACCTCGCCGACCATCGAGGTCGGGGAGTACACCTACTACGACGACCCCGCCGGGCCGGCCGACTTCGAGCGCGCCAACGTGCTCTACGCGTACGGGCCGGAGCGACTAATCATCGGGCGGTACTGCGCGATCGCCACCGGGACCCGGTTCCTGATGGCCGGCGGGGCGCACCCCATGTCCGGTGTCTCGACCTACCCGTTCGCGATGTTCGAGGGCGCCTGGCGGGACGCCACGCTGGATCTCGCCACGGGCACGCCGAGCCGGGGCGACACGGTGGTCGGCAACGACGTCTGGTTCGGCTACGGCTGCCTCGTCATGCCCGGCGTACGGATCGGCGACGGGGCGGTCATCGCGGCCGGCTCGGTGGTCACGACCGACGTGGAGCCGTACGCGATCGTGGGCGGGAATCCGGCGCGGCTGATCCGGCGGCGGTTCGACGCGGCCGACGTGCGGCGGCTGCTCGACCTGGCGTGGTGGGACTGGCCGGCGGAGCAGGTGGCCCGGCACGCCCGCGCCATCATGGCGGGCTCCCCGGCGGACCTGGAACGAGCGGTACGCGGCTGACCCGGAACGAGCGGTATGCGGCTGACCCGGAACGGGCGGTACGCGGCTGGCCCGGAACGGGCGGTACCCGGCTGACCCGGCACCTCGCCCGGCGCCCGAAGGGCGAGCACCCCGGTCTCTACGCCGGCCCCGCATGTGGGTCTGGCGGTGCGGTCCCGGGCCGACAGCAGCGGCTCCCCGGCGGGCGGGGGCGGCGGCCCCCCCCCCCCCCCCCCCC